>CAZPPD010000847.1:0-2967 GCA_964588185.1 uncultured Alcaligenaceae bacterium
GTAACAAATAATCTGCTGGTTCGCTGAATCCCCAAATTTGGATATTCTTTCTCTTCAGGAAAGAACCTGGAAAAACCCCGCAATGATGAAATGACGAGGAGCCGCTAATGCCGGCACGGAAGAAAACGACCGAAAAAGAAAAAACCGAAAGCAAAGAAAAGAAAGTGTCCAAAACCGGCACCCGAAAATCTACCAAGAAGTCCGGGGACGAAAAGGGAGTTACCAAGTCGCCTTCGCGGAGAAAATCCACTGCTAAAGGCGATAAAAACCTGGTTATTGTGGAATCCCCGGCCAAAGACAAAACCATTCAGAAATATCTTGGCCCGGGATTTGAAGTCGCCGCCAGCTATGGCCATGTTCGGGATTTGCCTAAGAAACCCAAGAAACGCGGCGATATCGGCATTGATATTGAAGCCGGGTGGGTCCCAACGTACACAGTCATTGAAGAAGCAAACAAGAGATTCGACAAAAAGACCATCATTGCAGATCTGAAAAAACGTTCCAATCAAGCGGCCATCATTTATTTGGCTCCTGACCCGGACCGGGAAGGGGAAGCGATTGCCTGGCATTTAAAAGAAACCTTGAACCTGGATGAAGACCGGGTTCGCCGCATCACATTTAATGAGATCACCAAAAATGCGGTCCAGAACGCCCTCGAACATTCGGGCACCATCGATATGGACCGCGTGAGAGCCCAGGAAGCTCGCCGATTCCTCGACCGGGCAGTTGGCTATAAATTAAGTCCGCTCCTCAGTAAAAAAATGCGTGCCGGTCTGAGTGCCGGCCGCGTGCAATCGGTTGCCGTTCGCATGGTGGTTGAGCGGGAATTGGAAATCCAAGCCTTCAAGTCGGAGGAATTCTGGAAAATCACCGCCCAACTTAGCCCGGAACAATTAAAGGATGCAGCTGAGATTGCTTTCCGAGTCCTCAAGAAAGATCAGAAGGAATCCGAAGAATCGGAGGAACAGGAAGAAACCGAAGGAGAGGACAATTCCAACCTGGCCACCGGATCCTTGGGATTAAAATTCGAGCCCGGGAAAAGTTTCCTGGCGGAACTGGCGGAATGGGACGGCGGTAAATTCAAAGCGGAAAACCAAGAAGCTGCTTCCGAAATAGCCGGGATTCTGGAGAAGTCGGAGTTTGTCGTTTCCAAGGTCGAACAAAAAGACCGCCAGGAAAAACCGCAAGCCCCATTCACCACCAGTACTTTGCAACAACAATCCAGCCGCCGTTTGCGATTTACCGGCAAAACAACCATGCAACTCGCCCAGAGACTCTACGAAGGAATAGAACTGGGAAGCGAAGGCTCGGTCGCCTTGATCACCTATATGCGTACTGATAGTACCCGGGTTTCCGATGGGGCGCTCAAAGGAGTTCGGGAACATATCGATTCGAACTACGGCAAAAATTACTTGCCCGATAAAGCCAACAAATATTCTTCCGGTAAAAGTGCACAGGAAGCCCACGAAGCGATACGTCCAACCGATATTTCTTACACTCCCGAAAAAGTCGCTCCCTACTTAAACCCGCCGCAATTGGCTTTGTATGAACTGATTTACCGCCGATTTGTGGCCAGCCAAATGAAACCGGCAATCTTCGCGGTAACCAATGTTGAGATTACCGCCGCTAAAGGATTATTGAAAAGCCAAGGGAAAATCCTGAAGTTCGACGGCTACCGAAAAGTTCTGGCTCCGACCAAGAGTAAGCAGGAAGATGCCTTGCTTCCGCCTTTGGAAGAGAAACAACCCCTGTCCCTTTGGGACCTCGTTGCTTCCCAACACTTCACTCAACCCCCGCCGCGTTATAACGAAGCTTCCCTGGTGAAAACCCTGGAACGCGAAGGTATTGGCCGGCCGAGTACCTACGCGACCATCATTGATAAAATCCAGGAGAAAGGGTACGTCGAGCTTAAAGAACGCCGCTTCTATGCCACCCAATTGGGACTGGATGTTACCAAGCAGTTAATCGCTCATTTCCCCAAGGTAATGGACATCAAGTTCACCAGCCAATTGGAGGAAGAATTAGACCAGATTGAAGAGGCCAAAGCCCAGTGGCGGGAAGTGCTTGATAATTTCTGGGGACCTTTCAGCAAAGCCCTGGAAGAGGCCGATGAGAACATGCAGAAAATGCGCGGCGAGGAAACCGGCGAAGAGTGTCCCAAATGCGGGTCTCCTTTGGTTTCCCGCTACAGCCGCAAACGCAAAGGCAAGAAATTTGTCGGCTGTAAAGCCTACCCGGACTGCGAATACATCAAGCCCGAAGAAGGGGAAGACGGCAAACCTTTAGTGGAAGAAACGGAATACAAGTGCCCCACTTGCGACAAGATGATGCTGAAACGGCAAGGTCCCCGGGGGCCTTTCTTGGGTTGCAGCGGCTATCCGGAATGCAAAACCACGATGAACTTCGATGCCGAAGGCAATCCGGTGCTGGCATCCAAACCCACCGAGCACACCTGCGAAAAATGCGGCAAAGAAATGGTCTTGCGCGAAGGACGCCGGGGTCCTTTTCTTGGTTGCACCGGTTATCCTAAGTGCCGCAACATCAAAGAAGTGGACGAGCATGGAAATCCCGTCGAACCCTTCGACACCGGGATTAAATGCGAAAAATGCGATGGCCCCATGCACATCAAACCCGGCCCGCGGGGACCTTTCCTTGGCTGCAGCAATTACCCCAAATGCCGCAGTACCAAGCGTATGACCGATGAGCTGCGCGAGAAATTCAAGGATCATCTACCTGCTGCCAAACCCAAGCAGGAAATGCCGAAAGTCGAAATTGAGGAAACATGCCCGGAGTGTGGCGAAGCCATGGAACTTCGCCGCGGCAGAAGGGGCTTTTTCTTGGGCTGCACGCAATTCGGCAAAACCAAGTGTAAAGGAACCAAAGAAGTTCCGGCCGAAGTGATGGAACAGATTGAGAATCAGCAACAAAGTGCTTCTTGAGAAGGCTTGGTTTTAACCCGCCTTCCGT
>CAZPPD010000848.1:0-2965 GCA_964588185.1 uncultured Alcaligenaceae bacterium
CCGGCCACCCGGTGGTGGAATGCGATGTGCCGGGGCAAGCCATACATGCGATGCCATTGATGTCTGGCGAGTTCTACCGAATTGACCAGGGGATTGTCGTTGTCGTAATAAACCGTGTCGCCGGTCGGGACTATGAATTGCGGATTGAGTCGTCCCATGGAGGGATAAATGTTAAATCCGTCCTGATGATCCAAATCTTTGTAGGCTTGGCCGGTGACCACTGTGAAAGTTGTGTCTCCATAGTCGTCCGGCGCAGGAGCCGTTTGGAACTGACCTCGGCGGGAACCGTGAACCGGATTTCCTCCCGGACCGGATGTTTCCACGGCGTAGTAATAGACCGTTGCAGGTTGCAATTCGGTGAGCCGGAACTGGTGGGAGTAATCGGTTCGTTGCGTGACATTCACCCAGTCGGTGTTTTGGGAGTTCTTCAGATCGCGATTGGTGCTGTAGCGAAGCCGAATTCTGCCGGCAGCTCCGGGGCAAGCCCCTCGGAGGTCGGCAATGCGTCTTCCCTTGGGAAGAGGTGCGGTTTTTCGTCCCAGGTCCACCCCATTGGCATTGTGGTTAGGGTCAGCCGTTAGGCGTGTCCATACAATTGCCGAGGTGTCCGAGACCTCACCCACTTTGACTCCTGTGGCTTGGTGACTCTCGGCTCTGGGCTGAGCGGCAAAGATTTCCCGGCTAGAGTTGGCAAGGATAATCCCTGCTGCTAATCCAGACGAGGAAGTGGCTAGCAGGTCGCGGCGATTTAAGTTGGTGATGAAGCTCATGGTAGGTCCTTATCTAAATATCGAGGGCTTTCTTTTTCTTTTTTTGTTTCGATCGCAAGCGGATTTTGATCTTTTCCTTGCAGTTGGGGCAAGGAACGGAAAGGATCACCGTCCTGGTGTAAACCAGACTTAGATCCCAGTTCGCTAAGACCAGATTTCCATCCGGATCAAATAACAAACCGATAGTTCCAACCGGTACTTTGGCGTAGGTTGCCACGTTGCCTTTAGCATCGATCTCCGACAGTTCGCTGCCGCCGTAGTTGCATACGACTAGCTTGCCTTCCGGACTCATGGCAATGTCCGAGGGAATTTTGAACCCCTTGGCAAACTCGGAGACCTCACCTTGCGGACTGATTTTGGTTACGGTACCCGTCACCGAACTGGCTGCAAACAAGTTTCCATGTTTGTCAAACACAAGACTTGCCGGTGAGGAGACCTCTTTGGCGAACACCTTTGCTTTCCCTTTCGGGTCGATCAAGGTGATTTGGTTCGCTTCGAAGTTGCCGACGTAAAGGTTGCCTTTCTTGTCAAACACCATGCCTTTTGGACCAGTCATTCCTTCCGCCAATTTGAATGGATTGCCTTCCGGAGATATTCGAAGGATGGAACCCTTATTTTCTTCTCCTTGGGCATGGTTGGAGATGTACAGATACCCCTTTTTGTCCATAACCAGACCGGAAGGATCATTTAAATCCTTGGCCACGGTTTCCAGCTTTCCCCCGGGGGCGTATTTCAAAACAACACCGGCTCCGGAATCGGCGATGTAGAGATTTCCTTTAGGATCGCGGATAACCCGACGGGGTTGCTGAACCGGGATCTTGTCCATTTTGGCAAAGATCGGTTCCCCTGGAATCTCCACTAATTTGTGTTGATGAGTTTGCTTTTTCTTCTTTTGAGAACCAGAGCCTGCCAAGAGAAGACCGGCTGAAGTCCAAAGAGCCAGAAAGGAAATGAGTAGGCGAAGAAACATAGTTTGCTCCTGCTAAAGATATGCTTGGGAAACAAACGATAGTTTCCGGGATTGAGAGTTAAAGGCAAGAAGAAAATTGAAACCGGAATGGACCCTAAAAAAGTTCATTAACTTATATTGGCAAGGATTTCCCGTGGGTCGGACAAATCGGTAAAAAGCAGATCCGGATTGCTGTCGGCAAGTTCCTCTCGGGAATGCAAGCCGGTGGCAACGGCAGCAACCTTAGCCCCTATCGCCTTGGCACATTTAACATCCAAAGGCGTATCGCCGATGACCCAGATTTGGGAGGAATGAATTTCGCCGAATTGCGTATGGATTTCCGAGAGAGCTTCCCGGGCCACATCATCCCGGTCCCAATGGTGGTCGCCATATCCGCCAAAGGAAAAAAAGTCCACTAAGCCAAAATGGCTGAGTTTCGTTTGGGCTCCCCGTCTCATATTGCCGGTCAAAAGTCCCAGATGGACCTTACCGCCATTCTGAATCCCATTGAGAAGCTCCAAGATACCCGGCAACACTTTTCCCCGAAGCTGGACGAGGGTGTGCGGCAAGTGTTTTAAATAACCTTCAATGAAAAGACGGCAGTTTTCGAGCGTATGTTCAATTTCGGATCGTTCCAGTAAATCCCGAATGACCGCCCTGTCGGTCCGGCCGCTAAAAGGAATATTCGTGGGAGAGGAAACCTGAAATTGTTCCTGCAAGGCGAGCTCCATGGCTGCTTTGCCGGCCCCGCCGCTGCTCAGTAAGGTCCCGTCGATATCAAATAGGCAAACTTGCATCGGTTTTCTTTCGGACAAACTAAGGTTGGTTTCTAATAATTTAGTTTTAGCGATATCAATTTTCAATGAACCCAATCCCCAACCAAGCAACCCGGGAGCTTTCCAGTCCGCTGTCCATGAACCCTGCGCATAAGGGGAACGGTATGGCTTTGTTTGATTCATTTTATTCTGTTGCATAAATGTCCTGCCCGCCCCTTACTATTTTCCTCACCATTTTGTTTCAAACCATCCTTATTGTTTGGTTCGAGCCGGTCAGCTGGATTGGATTGCCCGGGGATCCAATCTTGCACCATATAGTATATTTTTGTATACTATTAGATAGATGTTTTTCCCACCTTTCTTTTAAAGGAGATTCTCCATGTCCGAATCCACTAACCCAAAAACCAATGGCCGGGAACGTAATGGGCAGTTTGCCAAGGGTAACTCTTTTGGCTGCGGCAATCCGTTTG
>CAZPPD010000849.1:0-2964 GCA_964588185.1 uncultured Alcaligenaceae bacterium
AACATATGTTACCACAAGATAACTTGGTTACACCCAATATTTGCACTTTCATTGTACCGCCTGGACGGACCACTGTCATGGTGGTAGCCCTTAAGGTTCCCCGGGCGAATTCCACTTTTTTCCTAAACTGGACAAAATAAAAATTGGGTTTTAGCTGCTCCAGTGGCCTTAGGTTCCGGAGTATCTACGCACTAAATTTCCGTTTTCTTAAATTTATTTCGAATGCCTCCGTTCATTCCTCATCATATAAAGTGGTTTAGGGCGACGATCCCCGACAAAGCAGAAAATTGTTAATTCGAATTGCAACTCGGTTGAATTATAATTCCAATCAAATCCAATAATTTATCCAGAAACTCTAAGATAAGAACCACAACTGCAATTTGAAATAATGAGGTGCCACCGTGCAGAATTGGATTCATCTGACTCTTCGTCTTCTTCTTGTTTGGGGTTTGGTTAGCTGGATCGTCGCAACGAAAGTTTCCGCTCATGAAAAAAAGGAGAAGTGGTCTGCGGGAATTAAGGCCGCGCTCAAACGAGCCGGTAAGAATCAATTGGAAATTGCCAATGCGCTGCAGAAAACCCCGGAAATGCAACTGGAAGGTATGGTGTTCCTAATCACCAACATGCCTGACGGCGATCTGAAAAGTCTTTCGGCGAAATTCTTACAAGAAGATGTTGACCTAGCTTACAAAACAAAGAATCAAGTTCCTTGGGGGAGAAAGATCCCGAAAGAGATCTTCCTAAACTACGTGTTGCCTTATGCCAATGTCGATGAAACCCGTGAACCGTGGCGAAAGAAGTTTGTTGGGATTTGTTTGCCTCTGGTTGAGGATTGCAAAACACCTTTGGAAGCGGTTCAACTTCTAAATTCCAAAATTTTCAAGATATTGAAGGTCAAATACTCCACCAAAAGAAAAAAACCACATCAATGCCCGAGTGAGTCTATCGAACAAGGAATGGCTTCTTGCACTGGATTGTCGATTTTACTCGTTGACGCCTGCCGAAGTGTTGGGATTCCTGTCAGGTTGGTGGGAACTCCCCGTTGGACGACAGTACCGGGTAATCATACTTGGGTTGAGATTTGGGACGACGGTTGGCACTTTACTGGGGCATGTGAGCCACATCCCAAAGGCCTTGGTCATGCCTGGTTTGTAGCCCGGGCTGCAAAAGCCAAGAAGGATTCACCATTAAATGCTATCTACGCAGCAAGTTTTCGTCGCACCAAAATACGTTTTCCACTTGTTTGGAACCTGAGCAACAAGTCCGTTAGCGCCGAGAATGTTACTGATCATTACACAAAGGCCAAACAAACCAAACCCGAGAAACAACCTTTATCCAATGAGCAAAAACAAAGAATCAAAGAAGCTGCCCAAGATTACTTTGCCGCAAGGCCGGAAGAACAGACCAGGTGGAAGTTCGATCCAAACATAGACCAATTGCTGGTAAGTCATGAGGCGGCGGTTCGGGAAGTAGTTTGGGACGCTTATAAAAATTCATCCATTCATGGGAAAACCAAAAAGGATTTTAATTCCAAGAAGGTTCGTTTTGAAAATCACATTAGTCCCTACACCGTGAAGACAATTGGCAACCGGCCGAAAAATGGTTGGCCGCTTTTTATTGCCATGCATGGTGGGGGTGGCGTTCCAAAACGCGTTAACGACAGTCAGTGGAAAGTGATGCAGGGTTACTATCGGGATCAGAAATCTGTAACTGGTTACAAGTACCTGGCCTTGAGGGCACCAAATGATCGCTGGAATGGTTTTTATGCCCCTTATGTTCCACCCTTGGTGACAAACCTGATTCGCCAATTTCTCCTATTCGATGATATCGATTCCAACAAGGTCTATTTGATGGGTTACTCCCATGGTGGATATGGCGCGTTTTACATTGGGCCGAAAATTCCCCATCGATTTGCAGCAATTCATGCTAGCGCGGCGGCACCAACGGACGGTACCATTTCGCCGCGAACACTGCGAAACACTTGCTTTACCTTCATGATTGGAGAGCGGGATACCAAATACGGACGAAGAAACCGTTGCGAGGAATTCGATAAGATCATTCAAGTTCTAAAGAAAAAAAATCCGGGCTTGTTCCCAGTGACAATGGAGTTCAAAAAGGGTTTTGGCCATGGTGGATTGCCAGATCGGGACAAGATCAAAACAATGTACTCCGCTACACGTAACCCAAAACCCAAACATCTCACTTGGGACTTAACAGATTCGGTTATTAACCATTTTTTCTGGCTATCCATTTCCAATCCACGGAAGAATCAATTGATTGATTCTCGCATCTTCGGAAACAAAATCGTGGTGAAGACTACGGATGTTAACGGTTTCATTGTTTGGCTGGATGACGGGCTGGTAAATCTGAACGAACCTGTTTCGCTTAACTGGAATGGGAAGATTCTAAATCCTAAGTTAAGGCTTCAGTTTGCATCACTTTGTGAATCTCTGCAAATAACCGGAGACCCATATCTTGCTTTTACTTGTAAGGTTCGACTTCATTAAATTCTTGAGCAGTGAAAACAGGAAAGCATTCGATTGATTTCGGATAGGTTGGCTGAGAGAACCTGGGCCTACCCTTACTCCTTTTGGTTTCCCCACAAAAAATGGACTTCAAGGTCAAATCATTTCTACCGCCTTGGAGTTTTTCAACCGGAAATCAAAACAAGTGATCTTTAAAAACACATTTAGAGCCAAAACACCGAAATCCATTAAAGAACCAAACACTTTCAAGGCAACTTACCATCGATGGAAAGAGGTCTATGAAAATTCGATCAGAACCCATTTGATACGTAGCTTTTCGTCAAAATGACTTCCTCTCCCTACAAACCTTAAGTTACTTTCGGGGTCCAAACTTAGGTTGCAATCTAATCAAAGACGACGGGCATTATCGGCGTTTAATTAAACTTCGAAAAAATAACGAATGGCTGCCGGAAATATTTTCGATTGTGATGAATAAAAT
>CAZPPD010000850.1:0-2962 GCA_964588185.1 uncultured Alcaligenaceae bacterium
CGTCCGGGAATTCTAACCGGAACTATTTTGGCCATTTCCCGAGCTATTGGCGAGGCGGCACCCTTAGTATTGTTTGGGGCATTGACATTTATCAATGAGAATCCTAGCCTGCTTGGTCGTTTTTCGGTTTTGCCTCTCCAGATTTTTGAATGGACAGCGCGGCCCAGCGTTCGGGTGGAAAATGAGGCCGTGGACATTTGGCGATACAATGCGGCGATGGCCAGTATCGTCCTGTTGATTGTTCTTCTTGGATTGAATTCAGTGGCGATTTATTTGCGGAACCGGGCTCAAAAACATCGCTACTAATACTTCACACCATTTAGGGAAGCCAACTCATGTGGCGTTCCGGAATGTTTTGGCAGTTCTTTAGCACTTCGGGTGGAGTGCTGTTATTGGCCATTTTGGTCCTCGGTATCGTTGTCATCCGGCGGGCAGAGGAAATCGAATACCAACAAATCCGCCAGAATCTATTCATGAAAGCTCGCTTGGTTCAAGAGACTATTCGGGGATTCAACAAGAACCAAATTTCCCAGCTAAATGACCGGCTTCACATACTCAAAGACGAAATCAATGTCCACATCAGCCTAATTGCCGAAGACGGCATGGTGCTGGCGGATTCCATGAATTCTAAAAACAATAAAAGAAACCAAAATTCCAAATTGGAAATTCGCCAGGCTCGGAAGGCCGGGATGGCCACGGTTCGCCGCAGTGGACCGGATGGCGAAGAAATGATTTATTTTGGCCTGCGCAATGAGGATTCCACTTCTCCGGTCGGATTTATTCGGATTGCTCTGCCGGAATCGTATATTGATAACAAGATGGTAAGCTTAAAAATCCAGGTTTGGACTACGGTTGGAATCCTCGGAGGAATCGGATTAGCATTGGCATTCTTATTCACCCGCCGAATTATCCGTCCCCTCCATGAGTTGGCTCGAGGAGTGGAACAAATTGCCGCCGGAGATTACGGCCGCAAGGTTTTCGCAGAAGGCCATCATGAGATTGGAATTTTGGCGAGAACCTTTAACGATACTAGCGAACGCCTTGCCGCCCAATTCACTCAGATTGACAGCGACCGCCAGACCTTGCGGGCCATCCTCAGTAGTATGGTCGAGGGAGTGATCGCCATCGATGCGGAACAGCATATTCTGTTTGCCAATGAACGAGCTGCAGATCTGTTGGAGTTCAAAACTCACACGGCAGTTGGCAGGCGGCTTTGGGAGGTCGTTCGCCATCGCCCCATTCATGAGATGGTGAACTCCGCAATCCACCGGGCTGAGATCCAAAACCACGAATTCAACTGGAATGGGCCGAACTCCAAAAGTCTTACAATTCACGCCGGACCTTTACCCGGTTCTCCGCCCAGGGGTGCCGTCCTGGTTCTGCATGACACTACCGAATTGAGGCGGTTGGAAAGTATTCGCCAGGAATTTGTTGCCAATGTTTCCCACGAATTAAAAACCCCTTTATCCGTGATTACGACCCATGTGGAAACGCTGGAAGATGGAGCAATTGACGACTTGGAACATCGCGGCCGTTTCCTTGAACAAATATCCAGCCATGCCAATCGCCTGCACAATCTAATCCTGGACCTACTCAGCTTGGCCCGAATTGAGGCAGGAACTGAAACCTATTCCTTCCAAAATGTGTCTCTGGAAAAGATTATTGAATCCTGTTTGAAACGCTGCCAGCCCTTGTTGGAGGAGAAAAATCAAACCCTGGAAGTGGTTCCACCCGATTCGCCCATTCATGCTTGGGCCGACGAAGAAGCAGTAGGCCAGATTTTGGATAATCTGGTTGATAATGCCATTAAGTATACTCCCAATCAAGGACATGTGACCGTCAAATGGTGGGCCGAGGGAGAATCGGTCCTTATCCAGGTCAGAGACACCGGCTTGGGAATTCCCAAAGAGCAGCTGCACCGCATCTTCGAGCGGTTTTATCGAGTGGATAAAGCCCGCTCTCGAGAAATGGGCGGAACTGGTTTGGGATTGGCTATCGTCAAGCATTTGGTGCAAGCAATGCGAGGGAACATACATGCGGAAAGTGAGCTGGGAAAAGGAAGTTCCTTTACCGTGCGTTTGCCAATTAGATCCGCTTGATTATTAATCATTTCTTTACAAAATATTAACAAACCTGCGTTAGGGTATTTCAAATTTTAATTGGTTGGTGGAATCCAACGAAAATTTTGTGAGGTGTTTTACTTGAGCACACTCTCCTACGCCGCGATTATCTCGGAAAGGAATCAGCAAGGCCGCGAGGTTTCCCTGGAGAATGATCGAACAAAATTCGAAGTCCAAAACCTCTCCTTTTGGTACGGAAACCAACAAGCCTTATTTGACATCAGTTTAACGATTCCCGATCACTCTGTTCTCGCCCTGATTGGCCCGTCGGGGTGTGGTAAATCGACATTCCTGCGAGTCCTGAATCGAATGAACGATTTAATCGAAGGGACTCGCCATGACGGGAAGGTTTTATTGGACGGCGATAACATTTATCGCCGTAATATTGATCTTGTGGATCTTCGCCGCAAAGTCGGTATGGTTTTCCAGAAATCGAATCCTTTTCCCAAATCCATTTCCGAAAATGTTGTTTTTGGTCCGCGGGTAGCAGGAGAAAAAAATAAGGCAAAGCTTGCAGAGATTACCGAACGATGCCTGAAACAAGCTGCTCTTTGGGACGAAGTGAAAGACCGGCTCCATGACTCTGCCTTAGATTTATCCTGTTGGCAACAACAGCGGTTATGCATTGCCCGAGCTTTAGCTACCGACCCGGAGGTACTGCTGATGGATGAACCCGCTTCGGCTCTCGACCCGTCTTCTACCTCCAGAATTGAAGATCTCATTTTCGAATTGAGAAGAAATTATACAATTGTCATTGTGACTCACAATATGCAGCAAGCGGCCAGGGTTTCCGACATGACCGCTTTCTTTTACCAAGGAAAATTGGTGGAAGTGGGTGCGAC
>CAZPPD010000851.1:0-2954 GCA_964588185.1 uncultured Alcaligenaceae bacterium
GTCAGTTGACGGTGGAATAAACGCCGGACAAAGCCAATCGATGCCATAGACTTTCATTGGCAAAAAGGGACAAGGATCAATCGATGAATGGAAGGAATTGGCATTCATTGGCATTAAATCTGACAAATGGAATAAGGTGGAGATTTTAAGAATAGGTGCGAACATTCCTAACCAAGTTTGCCATGAAGTTGGCAACAAAAACTGCATTAAAATCTTAGCCCCGTTCACGGAGCTCAAGAAACCCGCTGTCACCCGACCGATGTAGGCAAGCGCCGAGTTAAGAAATACGACGAGAGAACGGAATGAAAGAATCGAAGCGAAAAAAACTGGAAGCTGCTGGTTGGAGTGTTGGTTCCGCATCGGAGTTTCTCGAACTCAGCGATGCGGAAGAGATGCTGGTTACCATTAAATTGGCTCTCGCCAACAAAGTGAAAGAAATGCCGCAGAGAAAGAAATCACCCAGGACAACCAGCAGCTTAGGGTACAACAGGTAGGATCTTTGTTTTTCGGCGATTCCGCAGGCCGGTTCTAATTTTTCAGCAAATTCACCATGGCCTTGCCCATGGCTTCCCCGACGTTCATGTAAGTCTCTGCGTTTCCGCCATAGTGGCCGCCCGAGCTACCCCCTTTTGACAGAGGATGGGTGTAAACTGCAGCAACGTTCCCTTTGAATTCCGGGTACTTGCCGGATTTGCCGTCAACCGCGAACATGGCGTCCAGAATCTTCCCACCATTGTCAGTGGCGCCCTTTTTGGTTTGGCCGAGGGTGGCGCAGACAAACTTGGCGTTGGGGCAATTGAAGTCTTTTCGAAGCTGCTTAATGAGATGGACAAGATTTTTCTCGTATCGGCTGGAAAGCGCGGCGCTGCGGCTGTCCCTATCCCCTTGCCACCAGAAGAAACCCGCAACCTCGTATTTCTTCGCGCCAGGATAAAACTTGTTGAGATCAGCCAAAACCTTCTTCGCTCTGGCAATATCGCCGTCGTACTGCTTTCCGGCATACCAGCCGATCTTCTTAGGTTTTGTGCCTTTTACCCAGCGATCCGGACTCCCTTTGTACCCAGCATGGACCCAGGTAACTCCTTTGGCATCAGTAAACTCAAAGCTTTCGCTTCCCGGCGGCAGCAGATCCCAGCCCAAGGCACGATTGCCAATACAACTCTTGAGAATCATCACCGGTGCGTCAATGGCATGGCCCAGGTGATGCCCGATGCCAATCTCCGGTCCGATCCTTCCGCCTTTGATTGTCAGCCACTCGTTGTTGAAGAGCCTCATTCCCCCAGTTCCGCTCCCCATGACGCGCACGTTGCGAACGTCCTTGCGTTCGGTCCAATTGCCAGCGTCATCGACCAGGTAGGGGTAGAGAATTTTCTTCTTGGTCGCATGTTCGAGAGTTCCAGGTTTATCCGAACCATTAACCTTGCCAAAGCCCAACATGTTAGACTGGCCCAACAGGATGTAAACCTGTACGGGCTTGCTCATGTCCGCCGGCTTACCGTCAGGGTCGGGGAGTGAGTCAGCCGCAGCACTTGACATCGCGAGCGACATCATCGCCACGAGGGCAGTTATTATTCTAAACGAATTTCGTTTTTCCATTAGATTGTTCCTTTGGTTTTCAAATGATTAGTTTTCTCACAACTCCCTGCTGAGTCAAAGGGAGATCAATCGACTGGCAGCAAACACTCCCTGATGATGAATTGAATGAAGCTACCTATGAAGCGTCAAGCGAAATTAATTATTCAAAGTTTCATACCACCCAGGTAGATTCGTTATCTTTCTGCTACTTTTTCAATTAATCAACGGATTGGATGGCACTGTGCTCATCGCTTGAGTTTCTTTACTACTTCGCCAGGGAGTTTGGTTAGTATTATTTCAGAAAATGATTTGCATTGGCTAATTATGGTTTCCAACAGTTGGTGAACGTAAATGGACATTATTATTTGTGGAGCGGGAGAAGTTGGCAGTCACGCTGCCGAGGTATTGGCGTCGAGTGGGAACAATGTCATCGTCATTGATAATAACTCCGAACGCTTACAACCCATTGAAGATACTATGGATGTGGCCATTCTTCAGGGCAACTGCGCTTCGGCCGAGGTTCTCAGAGAAGCGAAAACTGCTGATGCGGATTTGCTTTTAGCCACCACCGATAGTGATGAAATCAATCTCCTGACAGCCATTTGTGCGAAATCGATCGGTGTTAAAAGATGTATTGCCCGTGTTCATCACCAAGCCTTCTTTGAACAGAGGGGCTTGGACTATCGAAAACAGTATGGCATCGACCGCCTTATTTGCCCCGAATATTCCACCGCACTTGGGATTGCGGGTGTCTTACGCAATCCAGGAGTACTGGCCATCGAAAGTTTTGGGGGCGGCACCATTGAATTACAGGAATTTAAGGTCAGTCCCAACGCCCCCGTAATCAACAAACCCTTGGGAAAATTGGCAATGCCCAACGGCAGTAAAGTTGCTGCTGTAATGCGGAATTCTTACACATTCATACCCAATGCGACCAGTATTATTGAATCCGGCGATGTCATCATTCTGGTTGCAAACTCAAAGGTATTTCAAAGTGCCTTGAAATTGTTTCGAGTGAACGATTCAGGGCGAAAGAATTTGGTTATTATGGGTGGGCCAGCTATGGCAGTTTGGCTGTGCCGAGCCTTGCGGGACTTGAATTTTTCAACTCGTCTCTTCGAGTCAGATCCAAAACGGTGCGAAGAACTTGCCAACAAGTTAGATTGGGTTACGGTATTCGCCGCCGATCCGACAGATCCCACAGTTTTTGAAGAAGAGTACATAAGTCAATCCGATGTTTTTATTGCGCTTGGAACAGATGACGAACAAAACATCCTTGGTTGTGCTTGGGCCAAACGGATGGGGGTGAAAGAAACCATTGCCGTAACCCAGCGACCTCGCTATCTTCATTTGCTGCCCCATTTGGGAATCGACCATGC
>CAZPPD010000852.1:0-2953 GCA_964588185.1 uncultured Alcaligenaceae bacterium
AGGTTGTAGTGTTTCTACTGCTCTTGGATTAAAGGTAGGGGATGAGATCTTAGGCCGGACTGATCGCCACAGCGTGGCCGTAGTTGGAGACGGAGCTTTACCTTCGGGGATTGTCTTCGAAGCTCTCAACAATGCCGGCCACTTGGGTTCAAATCTGCTCGTTATCCTCAATGCCAACAAAATGTCCATATGCCCGCGGGTCGGTGCTTTGGCTCATTGCTTGGATCGAGCCCGAATGACTGATTTCTACCAGGGCTCCAAACGCACCCTTAGAAGTCTCCTGAACAAAGTCCCCTTGGTCGGTAACATGGCCAATCAGGCGTTCGATCAAGTCCGCGATGGATTGAAGGCCACTCTTTCGGGGGGAATGTTATTTGAGGAGCTTGGCTTCCGCTATATCGGTCCGATTGACGGACACGATTTGCCAAATTTGCGAAGCTGGCTGGAAAGCGTGAAAAGCCAAAAGGGTCCGGTCCTTCTCCACGTGCTGACGGAAAAAGGTCACGGAGTTCCCCAAGCAAGCGAAGATCCGGTAACATTCCACACCCCACCGGTATTTGAAGAGGTAGGCCCTTCCCGGACAATTGTTTCCCTGAGAAAAGGGAGTTCCAAAGCTTATACGCATGCCATTAGTGCTGCGATTTACCAAGCCTTGGCCAACGATCCCAAGGTTACCGTCATGACGGCGGCCATGTGTCAGGGAAACAAGTTGGAAAAAGTCCGGGAAGATTTCCCCGATCGCTTTTTTGATGTCGGCATTTGCGAGTCGCATGCTGTGGCTTTTGCAGCCGGTCAAGCCAAAGTTGGGCTGAAGCCCATTGTCGATATTTATTCCACTTTCCTGCAAAGATCCTTCGACCAAATTTTCCAGGAAGTAGCCCTGCAGAATCTGCCGGTAACTTTCTGTCTGGATCGTTCCGGGTTAACCGGACCGGATGGGCCGACCCACCATGGTGTCTTTGATACCGCTTATTTACGGCTGTTCCCCAACTTTACGGTCATGGCCCCCGGGGATGAGATGGACGTTGCGGCCATGCTCAACTTCGCTTTGGATCACGACGGGCCCATCTCCATGCGTTATCCCAAAACCAAACTGGAGAAAGTCGACCGGTCTCACACTCCCTTAGAACTTGGGCAGGCAGAAGTTTACGAGTGGGGTTCGGATTGTATGCTCATCGCTTACGGGACTTTGTTCCCAACCTGTGTTGCGGCAGCGGAAAAACTTCGCAACGAAGGTTTCGATGTTGGCGTTATTAATGCCCGCTTTGCCAAGCCAATTGATCGGTCCAACATTCTCCGGGCCGTTGAGCAGGTTTCCTTGGTGGTAACGGTTGAGGAAGGCACCTTGGAAGGCGGTTTCGGCAGTGCTGTCCTCGAAACTGCCAACAATGCCGGTTTGGATACCCGCAACATCACCCGCTTGGGAATACCCGACTCTTTCGTTGAACATGGCGAGCGAGGAGAGTTGCTTGCCAGCTTGGGATTGGATGTGGATGGAATCTGCCGCACCGTTCGTGAAACATTGCAAACGGGACAAGATGCCAAGACGGTATTAACACTGGATTGATTTCAGACATGGATTTTTGATTTCCTTTACCCACCGCCGGGCTGCGGTGGGTTTCTTTTTGGTGCGCCAATTGCTTCTGAGGTGTACCATAGCTCCTAGGTCGGGCCAGGAGACCCGACCTACTATGGATTTTTTTCAAGCGGGAACTAATTCACTCCCACCGAGAAGGTTCTTTCGATCTGGGTAACATTTCCCATCCGGTCTCGGATTGTAACCATTAACTTGCCGCGCGGCAGCTTGGTAATTGGAGTTTGCAGTTTTAACTCCCATCGGTTTCCGGCCAGAGCCGTGAATTTGGGTGCCAGGTTTTCTCCGGCAACAATTCCGTCCACCGAAAAGTCGGTTTTCACCGTGAAGCTATTCATATCGAGGCCCGAATTGTAATCGTCCATGCCAATCAAAATACGTGCGACTTTCATGTTTGTTCCAGGTTCCGGATTGCTGACGGTCAGGGTTGGCCGCTGGTCGTCGGCGAGGTAACCGGAGTTTTGGGCCGTGATGTTTTGCGGATCGTAATCGGGGTGCAGGTCGATGGGGCAGCCCAGGTCAATCCAACGTACAATTGAGCGGCGATCCTCCTCGGTGAGCGGAGCCACCTTGATGAACTGCCCATCCGGTCCCTTGTACTTGCCAGCAACGGCAGCGGGTGGAGGCATGGCGCTGCCATGATAGTCGATGTCACCTTCGACCAGATGATGTTTGATTTTCTGGAGCGGCTCACCGTGCCAAGTAAATTTGTCGAAGCGGGGATCTCCCGGGTTCAACTCGTCACTGGAGACGTCGTCGTTGGTGAATCCGTCAAGGCGGCGACCATAAATCTTCCAAACCAGTAAGCTGCGACGTGATTGAAACTTGCAAATGTAACGCGAAGCGTTGTGCGTCAACAAATATTGTTGCCAAGCGTGATATTGGCTGCGAACCAAAGGTTTCGGGCCAAAACGGGCTTTGCGGTCGGCGGCCAGCCGGAAATAGGTCCCCGGCATTCCATCGATTTGGGTGTCATCGTCGTCCAGGACGAGTGCTCCTGCCGGCTTTTTCAATTTTTTGGTGTGACAAGCCACGCAACTGCGTTTGAGGATTGGCTGAATGTCCCGCAGATACTCGACACTGAGCGGCCCTTTTTGGAATCGCAGTCCAGTGTTGCTCATATCATCCCATTGTTTGCCGCTGGTATCGTTTGCCTTGGCTGTGAGTAATGGGACCTTTTCAGTTAAGTCGAAGACCTGGTAGTCCTGCCGAGCCGCAGAAGTCTTTTCGAAGAGCGTTGGGTCTTGGCTATGGGCATGGCAACCACCGCAGTTCACCCTTTTTTCGCAGGGGCGGACTTGGTGCCAGGTTTGCGCCATGATTAGCACCATGCCGTTCTTGTCGATGGTCTGAAAGGTG
>CAZPPD010000853.1:0-2952 GCA_964588185.1 uncultured Alcaligenaceae bacterium
AAATCCAGTACGCTGATCGCCTTTTAAAAAACATTGCCTTTTTGGTCGATGCGGCTCATATTGCCGAAATGAAAATTCAAGCGACCGAGCAATACCCCAAGGGCCTCGGCCACACTGTCCAGGAATTGGCGTCCCGGTTGTCGCAACGGCCGGAGAAAGTGGAATTTAGCTGTTGCGCCATTCCCGAGGTAGTGCGAAATCTCCGCTCTCACGGCCATACTAAAGTTGTGCTGGCCGGCATTGAATCTCATGTTTGCGTGTTACAAACCGGCTTGGATCTGCTGGCGGAAAACTTTCATATCTTCCTACCCGTGGATGCTATCGGTAGCCGCTTCCCTGTTGACCATGATATTGCCCTTCGGCGAATGGAAAATGCCGGTGCCATATTAACGACAACGGAAACCTGCGTTTTTGAATGGATTGGCGGTGCTCATCATCCCCAATTCAAACAGATCAGTTTACTGGTTCAGGATCGGATGAAAGATTTAATCGAAGAAAACCAATAAGGAGCTTTCCGTGGCTTACCAACATGAACTTACTCCTTCTCCGCGGTTGTTATTGGGTCCGGGGCCATGTAATGCCCATCCCCGTGTCCTGCGAGCGATGGCTACGCCTTTGGTTGGTCATTTGGATCCGCAGTTTTTAGAGATCATGAATGATTCCCAGGAGATGCTGCGGCAAATCTTCCGCACTAAGAACCAGCTTACCTTTCCGGTCAGCGGGACTGGAAGTGCGGGCATGGAAACCTGCGTGGTCAATATGATCGAACCCGGCGATTCCATGATTGTTTGCGTGAATGGCGTTTTCGGCAAACGCATGGTGGATGTGGCCCAGAGAGCCGGAGCGAAAGTCACAGAGTTAAATCAGCCCTGGGGCCAAGTGTTCGACCTCAACCAATTAGCGGATGAAGTCAAGAAGGTAAAACCCAAAGCTCTGGGAATTGTTCACGCGGAAACGTCCACCGGAGCCTGGCAACCGCTTGAAGGTCTCGGCAAGGTCTGTCAGGAAAACAATACCCTGTTACTTGTGGACACTGTAACATCATTGGCCGGTGTTCCGGTGGAAGTCGACCAATGGGGAATTGATGTGGTCTACAGCGGCACGCAAAAGTGTTTGAGCTGCCCCCCGGGGCTGGCTCCGGTGTCGTTCAGTCCCCGAGCGGTCGAAGTTCTCAATAACCGCAAGACGAAGGTTCAGAGTTGGTATCTGGACATGAAAATGGTCCAAGCCTACTGGGGTGAGGAGCGCGCTTATCACCACACCGCGCCCATTTCCATGCTGTATGCCTTGCGCGAATCGCTTCGGATAATTCTGGAAGAAGGATTAGAGGCAAGGTGGGAGCGCCATATGAAAAATCACCGAGCGTTGAAAGCCGGTTTGGCAGCGATGAAGATTTCCTATGCCGCTCAGGAAGGGCATCAATTGCCGACTCTGAATGCCGTGTTAATCCCAAATGGAGTGGATGACGGCAAGGCTCGCAAGCAGCTACTCAATGATTTCGACATTGAGATTGGCGGTGGATTGGGCGATTTCAAAGGGAAAGCTTGGCGGATTGGCTTGATGGGCCATAATTCCCAGCCACCAAGTGTTTTGTTATTCTTGGCTGCTTTGGAACAATGTTTGATGGCCCAAAATGCCAAAGTGGAAAATGGAGCTGGAGTAGCAGCGGCCAATCGAATTTATCAGCAAGCCTAATGGGATAGCTGGATTCGCCAGAATTAAGCGGGGCATTTTTCTGGATCGACAGAAATCAGGTTGAGTAATGTCCCAACTGAATTTGGCGGATTCAGCTACCAATCATCTATAAAATAAACTTGCTCAGATCTTCTTTCTCCAAAATGTCATCCAAGCGGCTATGAACATACTCGGAATCAATTCGCACCTTCTTTTCCGGCAAGTCCGGTCCCTCGAAGCTAATCTCCTCGACCACCCTTTCAAGGATGGTTTGCAGGCGGCGGGCACCGATGTTTTGCGTGATTCGATTGGCTTCGAAGGCAATATCGGCAACCGCCTCAATTCCATCTTGAGTAAAATCCAATTTCACTCCTTCAGTAGCCAATAGCTCAGAATACTGTTTGGTAAGCGAGTGCTTGGGTTCGGTCAAAATGCGCAGGAAATCCTCCTTCTTCAGGTCCGTCAGTTCCACGCGAATGGGAAAACGGCCCTGCAGTTCCGGCATTAAATCCGACGGTTTAGAAACATGAAATGCCCCAGCAGCAATAAAGAGTATGTGATCTGAACGGACAGTCCCGTGACGTGTGTTCACCGTGGTCCCCTCGACCACCGGTAACAAGTCGCGTTGAACTCCTTGACGGGAAACATCCGGACCGTGGCTGGAGGAAGGTCCGCAGACTTTGTCCAGCTCATCGAGGAAAACCATGCCCTGGTTTTCCACCAGTTCAATTGCTTTCTCCGTGACCACTTGTTTATCGATCAAAGCCTCGGCTTCTTGTTCCAAAAGGACCCGGCGGGCTTCTTTGATCGGCAACTGCCGCTGCTGGTTTTGTTTTGGCATGATTCGCTCAAACATGTTCTGGAAATCCACATCCATTTGTTCCATGCCCAGGTTGGAAAAGATTTGCACAGGGACCATCTTTTGTTCGAGATTCAGTTCGACTAAGCGGTCCTCTAATTCTCCATTTTCCAAGCGTTTTTTCATTTTCTCCCGCGAACGCTGGTAGCGTTCCTGTTCTTCCTCGGTTTCTTCTTCGTCCCAGGAATTGGTGGGTGGCAGAAGCAAATCCAGTAAACGGTCGGTTACACGCTCCTTGGCCTCGGTTTCCACGGTTTCCCGCTGCTCTTGGCGGATCATATTGATGGCGGCTTCCGTTAAATCGCGAATCATACTTTCCACATCGCGGCCATGGTAACCCACCTCGGTGTACTTGGTTTCTTCGTCTTAGTCAAACGGTGCCCCGACCAGTTCCTCCAAACTGCGGGCTATCTCCGTTT
>CAZPPD010000854.1:0-2951 GCA_964588185.1 uncultured Alcaligenaceae bacterium
TCAGGGCCGCCGTCAACAACATAGGCGCAACGCTAATCCAAGCGGGTGAGGTAGTGATAGTTTCTTTAGAGAGTGTGCTAATTCGGCGGATGGCTTCCGCTAGGATTTCCGACCCCGGGATACACCCAATGACTCCAGAAGCCACCACCCCCCTGCGTGCTTTTTCGCTTTCATAGCAGGAAAAAAACTCCCAGGATAGCAGGTCATCCTCCAAAGGCCGCAAACTGATGGTGTCCGCATCAATGTAAACTCCACCGTACTTGTGAAGTATCTCATACCGAAGCACATCAGACTTGCCATTTAAGGAGTTCGAAGCATCGTATTGCTCCTGATTCCTCAGGGGGAATTCAATGGTGTCCTCATTCCAAAGCGTGTATTTCCAATCCGGATGGTTGGCCTGCCACGTCTCCATCAAAGCGGCAGGCGGATCTTTTGGCCCAATCCAAATCTGATGAATATGCTTAGGAATGGTGGTTGGTTTCGACGGCATAGCGGATTTCCGAAAACCCAGAATTAAGAAAAGTCCTAATAGGAACAGGATTCATCGGGGTTTGGTTCAATTTCCAAATCGGAAATCTTTAACCAGATTTTCCGGATGCTTTTCAGGCGGCGAGTAACCGTCCGTTCCATTCGTTGGATTTGCCCGGCAATTTCCGCGTTGGAATATCCTTCTAATTTCAGGATGGCTACCTTCTGATATTTTTCTTCTCCCAGTGCCTCAATTAAGCGGTTAAAGTTCTCCGCCATTTCCGAAGCGAATTCCGGAGTCGGACCTTCCTCGATAATTTGCAAGAGCAGTGGTTTGTCGGAACCTTCGGATGCTGGAGTGGTTAATCCGTGCACCGTTTTCTGCCAATTGCGTTTTTTTGCCGATTGGTGCTCGATATGATCGTACAATTTCCGTTTGGTAAGGATTACCAGGATATTCCATAAGTCATCTCGGTCGTCCAGCTTTGGAAAGCGTCCTTGGACGGCATTCTGGTAAAAGCAATTGAAAGCACTTAAGGCGATATCTTCCTCATCCGAAACGATTCGAAGTCGATTATGAAGCCGCTGTTTTGCATAGCTGACCAGTTTATGAAAATACCTTTCCCATAGTTTTGTAAACGCTTCCTGGTCGTTGGTAGGTATTTTTTTAAGCCAGACAGAAACTGACCCTAAATCAGACATTGGGATGTACTCGCCTCATTCTTCCTGTGTAGTAATTTCAAGCATTAAACCAAATCGTTCCCTATTTCACAAATTTATTTCAACCAGGAAAGCTTTAACTTTTAGCTGGATTCATCAGAATTCGGCCGAAAAAATATAGCGGGATTCGCCAGAAATCAGACAAACCTCCAGGATATGCCGACTCCCAATATGATAGTTCTTAGTGACCTGAAACTTGAAACCAAAGAAGGAATCCCAAAAATGAAAAAAGTGGTTCTTATTCCTTTGATAATATTTATCGTCCTCGTTTGTGCCGGCTCCTTTACCGGCATCATCATTTGGGTAGTTTCCCTTTCCGCTCCTCTCTCCATTAGTGCCGAAAATTTTCTGTTAAAGATCGGCAACGGGAATCTGAAAGAAGCCTATGAAACAACCACTTCCAAATTTCAAACCGACCATTCCGAAGCCGAATTTTTCCGGTGGGTGAAAGCAAAACAATTGCATCAGTTTGACTCCTTATCCTGGAATCACCGGAGTTTCAATAACAATCAAGGTATTGTGAAAGGTATCTTCATTACCAAGAGGGGCGAGGAGATTCCCATCGAACTTCAATTTGAGTATGAAGGAGAGGAATGGCGAGTTAATGGCCTTAAGATCCAAGGAGAGGACTTTGCCCCGTCAAAACCAGTCGAGAAATGATTCTCCCCCGAAATTATATCCCCGAATCTAATCCCTTTTGCTTCATGGCATCGCGGATCTTGGCGGCTGCCTCATAGTTTTCGTTGGCGACTGCTTCGGCAAGTTGTTCCTGAAGAGTAGCCTCAATCTTATGTTGTTCACGAATGGAGGATTCTATTTTCTGCAGGTGAAGGACCATGGGGTTATCTTCCAGTTCTTCCTCGGCTTCAAAGGCCACAAAGAATTCCCGGATCTTTTCCAGACCAGTTTTTATCTCATCAATCGCCTTTTCCGGATTATTCTTCTCCAGCTCCAAAGCCGCTGCCGCTTGCGTTCTTTGGAAGATCACAAAGCCCCGGTATTGTTCATGAGCCTGGACATAATCTTCGTCCGGACCATGGTCGCGAACAAAATCCATGAAGGCAAGAGTATGATTGGCATCGGCGATTGCGGCTTCATATTTCTGCAGTGACAGCCAGCAAATTCGCCGGTGATAATATTGGACAAATTCGCGATCCGCATCTTGGCATTCTTCTTCTGATAGGACAAACTTTTGGGTCGAAGGAGTGTTTTTGGCTTTTTCCTGAAGATAATCATAATAAGTGGGAAAACCTTCCGGATTGCTACCGTCGGGTCTCCCATGCAATTCCATTTGCAGAATTCCTAAATCGACTCGCATCTGAAGGACTTCCCGACCATCGCTGCATTCGATCATTCGAGCTTGGATATTTCCCGGTTCGTATTCCCACTCTTTCAGTAGGTCTTCAATGTCCTGTTTCACAATCAGTCACCTCAGGACGGCCAATAGATATTGTTTTGTTTATGTATCTTAGCCGAAAATTACTTCAGTCCGCAACTTTCCTATCCAGTTCTTTGAAACTTTGTGCCGGGAGGATAGATAGTTACTCAAGCGCGTGTGGCTAAACCGGGCCAAGAAAGGCAACAAATTCTGCTCCCCTGTTTGAATTGCATATTGCCCGGTAAGGCTTTAACAAATCAACCCAGGGCAGAGCGGAGCGGCAATTAACTGCAGTGCACTGCCCTGGGTCGGCGTTTCCTTACTTCTTGCTGAACATTGGATGATTGCGTTCTCCACGGGACAGGAGATAGGCAAGCATGTCCAT
>CAZPPD010000855.1:0-2950 GCA_964588185.1 uncultured Alcaligenaceae bacterium
AATTGATGGACAATCTCCGGCAAAGTTGTAAACATTATATTCCTTGGGTAGGATGTCTCAAGACGGTGTGCAAGTTCGCTTGGTATGCCTCTCTGGGGTAACCCCAGGGGATTGTTTCAGTACCGCAAGAATTTCGCGATATTGATTCCATTACCATGGAAAGCTTATCGCGTAGGACCAGATGGGTTGGGACATCCTACCTTATTATGAGCGCGAAAAAAACTGTGGCGAAAAATCTGGCGGCGGCATTTTTGGCTGGAGCTTGGTCGTATGAATCCCTGGTTCGGCGAGGAATTGAAGCATGTGGCAGTAAAGGAGGAGGGTGGCTTCGCAAGTTGGTTAAGAATGTCCTGGCGAATTTCGGGAATAATCCCCAAATTACTCCTGAAGAACTAAGCGGATTTATTCACAGAGATTATTGTTACTTCCGACTTTGGGGGCATTTCCGCCAAAAAGATGTTTATCCCCTCAAACGCCTCTTCTGGGTGCCACCAGCAATGAATTCCGGGACAGGTCCATCCTCAGATTGGACGATTCCGGGTTTCACCACTAAAACTCAACTGGCCGAGTGGTTTGAGTGTTCTCCTAACCAATTGGATTGGTATTCCGGGAAGTATTTGTTCCAGAAATCCATTCGGGATACCAACTATCCTCGCTATACCTACCATTGGATCAAGAAACGATCAGGGAGACGCCTTCTTGAAAAACCGATTCCGGCATTAAAAAAAATTCAGCGCCGATTACTTTCCGACATTCTGAATCGAATTCCGCCGCACTCTGCCGTTCACAGTTATCTTCGAGGCCACTCCATTGCCGGCTACGTCAGACCTCATTCTGGCAAGCGTGTTGTCATCCGCATGGATCTCCAGGATTTCTTCCCCTCGATTCGAGCAGGAAGAGTTTATGCTCTTTTCAGATCCTTGGGTTATCCCAAGGAGGTAACTCGAGTTTTAACCGGATTGTGTGTCAACGCAGTTCCAGCAAAGGTGTTCAACGTACCCGAAGATTACTTTTCCCCAGGGACAATTTCCTGGCGACAAGAGAAACAATACCGCAACCCGCACCTTCCTCAAGGCGCACCTACTTCCCCAATGCTTTCCAACCTTTGTATCTACCGGCTTGACAAACGCCTTTCTTCCCTGGCCCATTCTTTGGATGCAACTTACACCCGATATGCAGATGATCTGGCCTTTTCCGGCGGAAAAAAACTGGAGCAATCCTATCGCCGCTTTCATGTGGCGGTTTGTGTCATAGTCATGGAGGAAGGATTTGAAATTAACACACGAAAAACCCGTTTGATGCGCCAGGGGGTTCGCCAGCGACTCGCCGGATTGGTGGTAAATGCTCATCCAAATATTGCCCGCCGAGATTATGACCGGCTAAAAGCGATTTTGCACAATTGCGCACGTCTTGGTCCGGAATCGCAAACATCAGAAGATTTGGAAACTTTTCGTGCTTCTCTGATCGGTAAGGTTCAATTTGTATCCATGATTCAGCGGGAACGCGGAGAGAAATTGCAAAAGCTGTTGGAAAAAATTGATTGGTGAAGATGAAATTAAATTGTTAGTTGCTTTTCCTGGTCTTCCGGCATTCTTCAGCATCCGGACTGGTAAGCCAGTAGGCTTTCCGTAATCGCCCATCCATTGTCGCTTCCACGACAATCAAACCGCCTTGGTTTAAGTAGTCTCCTTGATAAAGGGTATGGCTGAAATCAATGCGGGCTCTCCCCTTTGCTGAAAAGCGGATTCCTTCAAGTTCCATCCGTTGGGTGAATTCCTCTTCTGACAATTGCTCCCCATTTTTGATATGGGAGTTGTAGTAGTTGTAATACTCCAACAACTTTTTTGCAGCATAGGCACGAGCGTCACCGATGCGCGAGCTTATTTGTGCAAATGTAAGGCGGGAGTATTCGAGGGCAAGTGGATCCTGATTTTTTGAAGGAATCGTTACATCGACATGGCTCCCAGAAGGGAGTAAAACTTGCCCATGCCAACAGCCAGCATTTGAGTGCCAGGTAAGTCGATCAAAATCATCCGGCATGAGATACCTCACGGATTCCGGCTATTGCTTTCCTGGAACCTTAAATCATATAGTACCATGACTCATCTCCGCCACCGGTTTGTTTTCGCTTCGGGCATTCGCTGCAATAGTCTCCGCTCAGGATATCGTAGGCGTGGCGAACGGCATCCAGGGTGCTGGACATGGTTTCGGTCTTCTCTTCAAAGATTGATTTTTCTCCGAGGAGTTGGTCCACTCCTGAGGTTCTGAGCGCCTTCTTGAGGTCCGGGCGAATGCCGCAAATAAGGACTCTTACTTGAAGCTCTTGCATTTTCTGGAGGAAATCTCTTACCACTGCCAACCCCACGGCATCCGGGTTGCGGGCACGGCGGCAACGTAAAACCACTACCTTGATCCCATCGGCAGCACGGTCGAAAATCCTCTGCAGGTGTTTTTCCAAATCCGGAGCCGACCCGAAGAATAATTCTCCCTCCAGGTTATAGATCAAAATGCGATTGCAATCCGAATCCCCGGGTTTCTTCTCGCGGATTACACGTTCGGGAGTGACATGCAACTCGGTCAGCTCCAGCTTGGCCGCCCGGGGAACGTACAGGACAAAGGATAGGAACACGCCAATCAAAATGCAGAATTCCACCGAAATGAACACTGCGGAGAAAGCCGTTACCAGGACAATACCGGCGTCAAACCGGGTCGTCCGCAGGTGATACAACAGTTGGCCGCGATCGATCATGCCGTAGGCGGTCACCATAAGGATTCCGGCCAATGCCGCCAACGGGATGTAGAAAGCGAACCGGCCGAATAAGAGTACGGTAAGGGCAACCCCCACCGCCGAAATTATTGCTGCCCATTGCGAGACAGCACCTGCCTGATGGTTGATCGCCGACCTCGTTAGTGAACCCGACCCGGGCATACACTGGAAGAAACCGCCTAC
>CAZPPD010000856.1:0-2947 GCA_964588185.1 uncultured Alcaligenaceae bacterium
ACCGGTTTTGGATTCTTTGTTGATAATAATGAGCTTCGGCTGCGCAAGGCAGGAGGAGGCGGGAATGTCGGCTTTGACATCTCCGGTATTTCCGGCGAGTTTATCCAAGCGGTGGGAACATATGACGTGTCCGCTGGAGTCATGGAATTGTTTATCTATGGGGTATCGGTTGGTACGGACAACCCTGGCGGCAATGACTGGTCCGGTGGTGATAATGCAGCTGTAGGTACAAGGGGTGCCTCCAATACCGGTGGTATCGGCGGTGGCCAACAGAACACCGAAAGTTTTGACGGCCAGGTTGCCATCTTCCGGGTTTACCGAAACCAAATCCTAACTCCTACCCAGGTGGCAGCAAACTTTGACGCCGTAACCAAGTACCAGGTCATTACGACCGGCGATCAAACCTACAATGACAGTGTTGTCCTCCTCACGGATGTCATCATGACCGGGAACACCATCTCCTTTAACGATGATGCCAATGGCGACGGTGTTGGTTCTGCGGAAAGCCTGGAAATCGCAGGTGATTTGGTTCAAGGAGATGGTCCGGGCGACTACATCGGCAACGCCGATCCGCTGGAATCCTTGACGGTGAGTGGGACAACGACCTTCAATGCCGTCTTTGTGGCCATGCCCAATGTTCAGACCCTAAACGACCAAACCTACAACGGGGATGTGATTCTCAACCAGAATACCACCTTGACGAGTTTGTCCGGCGGAGATGTGGATTTCGTCAGCCAGATCGATGGCGATTGGGATCTTTCGGTGAATACGGATGGGGCTACCATCTTCCGAGGTGCCGTTGGTAGTAATACCCGCTTGGCCACGATTACCACTGATGTAGGCGGTGAAACCGACATCAATGGTTCTCAAATGCTTACGACTGGAGATCAAACCTACAATGATCCGGTAGTATTGACTGCAGATGCTGTTGTCGACAGTAATAGTAGCGGCGACATCACTTTTGAAAGTACGGTTAACAGCGATACGGTCGACAACTGGAGTCTGACGGTAAACACTGATGGAACTACTACCTTCAACGATGATGTCGGTCTCATTGAAGCTCTGGATAGTTTGACTACGGATGCGGGTGGAACGACCATCATCAATGGTGACGTGATGACTGTCGGCGGCACCCAGACCTACAATGATCCGGCAACCATCTTATCGGATATCACGTTGACCGACACGGGATCTTCCGGTATTACCTTCGGCCAAACGGTTGATGGTACGACCGATTTCCAAGAACTCCTGACCGTTACCATCACCGACCCGGCAGCTCAAATCCTGTTCACCGGTGATGTCGGCAGCACCATTCCTTTGGAAAGCTTGGTACTCAACAGCCCCGGACAGGCAACCTTGCAAGGGAACTTGCAGGACAATGTCGGCGAAGGTGCCGGCGGGACGACGTTGGTCAAGAATGATGGCGGAACGTTGAGTTTCCTTGGTAATGACAACAATTATTCCGGGATGACTACCATCAATGGCGGCAATGTCGACCTGCAGGGAGTCTTGACGGATTCCGCAGATAACTTTGTCCTGAATGCCAATGTTACTTTGGCGGGCGGCGGTCAAGTGCTGGACCGCACTGTTGAAGTGCCGGCAGGAATTACCGCTCAGATCAATGGGTTGAGCAAGATTACCAACTTGGGCGGAACTGCAGTGGATGTGGCCGGCATTGCAAATCTGACCGACAATACCATCAATGACAGCGACATCGGGGTGGCTGTCTCCGGTACTGCCAACATCAACAACAGCTCCAACAATGCCACCCCGATCGCCAACAATACTACCGGTATTTCGGTGGCAACGACAGGGACGGCTAATCTTGTTGATACCCTGGTCGATGAAAATACGACCGGCATCTTTGTCGATGGCGTGGCCGGGGGTGCCTTTGGGACTGCCGACCTGACCACCTCGGTGATCCGGAACAACGACAACGGAATCGAGACCTTTAATGCCAACCTGGTTCTTAATCGCACCGGCGGCGGCAACCAGATCATCAACGATGTCAACAGCCTGAACGGCCTGTTGCTTCGTGGTGAGGATGCCCAGTTGTCCGACGGGATTCAAGCGAACCACCTCGGCAACACTATCTTTGAGGTGCCTGCTTTACCCGGCGGACCGGCAGGAGGCGGCAACTTCATTCAATTGGCGGAAAACTCTTTCTTCGGCTTTGGTGAGCCGGAATTGGTGGATGCTTCCGATGCCACCTTCAACGGCAATGTTGGCTCCACATTGATGGGAACCACCCGAGATCAGGTGGAAAATCGCGTGGTTCACTTCCTGGATGTCGACACCGTCGGCTTGATCCTTTACCGCACCAATGTCGCTTTTGTCGATGATGGCGAGTTGGTGGTTTACGGCGGCAATGGCGAGAACCGAGTAACCATCAATGCCTTTGATCCGGCTATGGTGACGGTTCGCTTTGGTGCCTCGACACAAAGGGACGAAACCACCGACGAGCGATTCTTCGACCTGACCCAAGGCCCCAATCCGCCATCGATCACGGTATTTTCATTCGGTGGGGATGACGACATCCGCATAACCGCGAATATCTTTGCTCGCGTGTTCGCCGGAGATGGAGACGATGAGGTCCGCACGGGTGATGGCGACGACTTCATCAGCGGCGGGACCGGAAGGGATCGGCTGCGCAGTGGAAAAGGCAACGACATCATTGTGGGCGGTCTTGGCCGGGATATTATCTATGCCGAGGATGGAGATGACTTGATTGTGGCGGGAGCCACCCCCTTAGGTCCGGATGAGCTGCTGGCGTTTGCGAATGCTCCAGATGCCGATGCCGCCTTGGAGGCCATTGCCATGACGGTGATTGACCCGGATGACCGCGACAACGCTGACCGGATTGAAAGTGGACGTGGCAGGGATCGAATTTCCCTGCGGCTATCGGGAAGAGGCGACCGCAGAGACTTTGATGGTGCGGATGATACCC
>CAZPPD010000857.1:0-2932 GCA_964588185.1 uncultured Alcaligenaceae bacterium
CCGAATCCTGTCGAGTGCGTCTCTCTCGTCGCGGATCGATGCGATTGGTCGCTCATGGGCTATCACGACTTCGGTGTTCTCTACGAGCCCACTAATTTCAACATGGCGGCAGAGCAGGCGGCCTACTGGACCCGACAACAGTTTGAAGACGAGAACGACAACGGGTTGGCGACGAAGCGGTGGGAGTTCCTTGGGCACCTTCGCGTGAGAGTGGCCTTTGTCCACTTTCTTGCTGCGCATTTCAGTGACTGTTTTGGTGGTGTAATGAGGCTTCATTACCGTCTTGGTGGTCCAAACCGGAACTCGCTCATGAACGGTGCGAGTTACGTTTTTGTAGATCGGCTTGCGAACATAGTGGCAGACAGTGCGGGTTTTCGTGACCGGCTCACAAACGCATTTGTAAGCGGTGTAGGTTTCTTCCTTGCAGACTTTTTTGTAGGTAATCCGTTTGACCTTGTAGGTTTCCGGAACGCACTCAACCGTTTGCACCATGCAGGGATCTGCACAACAGCCGGAAGATGCGGCCTGCTTGCCGCCATGAGCGCTCGCCTCGCCGGCGAAAGCCACACATGCAAGCAGAAGGGCAATACGAACTGGTACCAATTTCATGCCTTCTCCTCTTTGGGTTAAAAACAAAGGTGTTCTAAGGGACACTGACAAATACCCGTTCCTTTCGGAGTCCCGAGTGATTTGAACCTCTTCCCAACTATGCCCAATATTTTCGCTTTGGATAAGATTAGTTATCGGTGAAGAATGGAAAAAAAGCAGAATCTGGTGGTTCTGTAAGGGTCGGACGGACTACCCTGAAATTTCGGGGTACGTGTTTATGGTAAATTGCGAGGAAATTTTGGATAAACAAAAACGGATAAGAAGAGTTTCGGCAATAGATTGAATTTTTTCTAAACAGGTAGACTTTGAATGGTTTTAAGCCACTTCCATTTAGCTGGAAGGAGATTCCGTCGTTTTCGATATCTCTTCCCCCAGAAGCCCCGTCAAAGCTTCACTCCCCAAGGTGACCACTTTATCGCCAACTTCCAGTTCGTATAAGTCATCCAACGGTTGGAAACTGCGGACGGTAACGATTGCACCGGGGGTTAAACCCTGCGATTGCCAACGTTTCAGCCGGGCAGGGTTATCATCTTGCACTTCGCGAATGATAACCGATTGGCCTTCGCGGAATCCATCGAGGGACTTGAGATCCCGAAGAGCAAGCTCCCCTTCCGCCGTGGGAATTATGTGGCCATGCGGATCTTCCAAGGGTTCGTTAAGGTAAGCGGCAATGGCTTTTTCCAGGCGTGGCGAAATGGCGTGTTCCAGAGCTTCTGCTTCGGCGTCAACTTCGCTCCAATCCAATCCAAGGACCCGGGTAAGAAACAGCTCCAGCAAACGATGGCGGCGAATCACCGAAAGAGCTTCGGAAATTCCCCGAGTTGTTAATTTTGCCCCCTGCCCCGGTTCATAGCTTATCAATTCCGCTTCCGCTAACCGTTTCAACATTCCGGTAACAGACGGGGCCCGGACATTCAATCGACTGGCAATGTCATTGGGCGAGACAAGAGAATTGGCCCCGCCCAGTCGGTGAATGGTCTTAAGATAATCCTGAACGGCTGCGGAGGGTTGGTCAGCCATAGATTATTTTAACTCCAGATTGGGATATTAATATTCGCATTTAACCTATTGCTTCTTGGCAAGAATTCAGCCGCTTCACTTTCAACTGAACTTTGCCAATCCAGCCAACCAACCTATGATCCTGTAGCATCCAAAAGTGCCACTTCTTGTAATATGAATTCTATATTGAAGGAATTTGTTACAACATTATAAACGTTTTTGAATATTTCTGAAGATCCCAAGGACGGAAGCTATTCTTATGAGTCTCCCGCTGGCATTTTATGGGGTCGGCGAATCTGCCCAACCTTATCTGCAAGCCCTGGCAAAACGCTCGGATGTTCAAGTAGTAGCCGTTTGTGACGCCGACCAGCGTTTGGCGGAACAGGTGGCTGCCGGGTGGAATGCCAAAGTATTTCCAGACCCCGATTCGATGCTGCAATCCAAACCGGCAGCGGTCTGGGTATGTGTTCCCCCGCGCATGCAAGGGAAAATCCTGACCCAAATCGCTGGTATGGAAATCCCCTTCTTTGTGGAGCCGCCCGGATCGGTTGATTTTGACACCGCCAGGATCTGCCAAAAATTGGTGCAGGAAAAAAGCCTGGTTTCAGCCGTGGGATACTACACTCGCTATTCCGACCTGGTCCAGGAAGCCAAAGAATACCTCGGGGCCAATTCCATTCCTTTAGCCCTTGGCTGGTGGTTATGCACCCCTATGGGCGACGAATCGGAAATCATCGCCGCCGATTTGCTGTGGATGGATGCTTGCCGCATGGTGGATGTCATGCGGAATTTCTGTGGTGAGGTAACCCGAGTTCGAGCCCTTACCGCTGGAGCGGGAGGTGAGGAAGGTGGATTGGTTGTACAATTGGAATTCGACAACGGCACGGTGGGAATGCTGACCTGTGCCTCGTTTGCCCGCCCTGCCCCCCGCATTGAGCTGGAAATGTTGGGAGAAGGTTGGTCCATTAATCTGGGAAGGGACTTGGCTACGCTGCAACTGGATGAGTATGACAAGTCCACCCTATTGCGGTGCCTTAACCAACCGAGAACCGATTTAACCTCGGCTTTTATCGATGCCGTAAGGCAAAAGGACCCCAATTTAATAAGCCCTTCTTTTCTGGATGCTTTTCACACCATGGGAGTCTGTTATGCCGCGGGAGTATCTGCCGGAGAGGGAAAAGAGATTGCAATCGGGGGACTGGTCGAATAGATCATCCGCATTAGGGACTAGTCAAAGCACAAGAAAGCCAAAGACATAATCCAAAGGAAATCCGCAATCCTATCAGAATGATAATCAAACATAAATAAAACGTTAATACACAGT
>CAZPPD010000858.1:0-2927 GCA_964588185.1 uncultured Alcaligenaceae bacterium
ATGTCGGCCTGTCCGCCGGCGATCTGCATACCGTGCTTGTTGCTCATTGTCTTTCGCAGCAATGGTTCGTCGACGCCGCTGGGAACGACAATCGCGGTGACCGAATCGACGGGGTCGGCGGCGAAGTAGGTGAAGTTCGAGAACAGATTGAAATCGTAGTTGATCACGTAGGCGTTGAGCGTGGTGTCGCCGCCGAACTGCTCAAGGTCGACATTGACGTTCACGCTCGCGCGGGTGGTCTCCCCGCCGAGATCGGGATCGATAAAGCCGAGCCGGTCGATGAGGCCGGTCTCGACGGCGCGCAAGGGGATCTGGTCGGTCGAGGTCCATTCGGAATCATAATACGAGCCCGTCACCTCCAGCCGCGCGCCGCCCAGCGTGGCGAGGTACTTGCCGAACACATTGATCTTGGACATTCGCAAGGTCCGCTTTGACAAGACGGGCAACATGTATTTTGACTTGTACTTGGCGTTCGACGGGCGGGCCACCTACTGGCATCATGTTTGGGAATCGGGAGTTCGCTTGTACGCCGGAAGTGTACGCGCTCGCTTCCGCGCGAAGGTATTGCTGCGATGTGAAGTGACGTCGCGGTTGGAGGCCGGCAAGTACTTTATTCCGGATGCTGTATTTCGCATGCGGGCCAAACAAGCTCACCTCGCTTACGACAATTTAGTCTTCGAGCACATTCCGGGGATTGGCGGAGATGCGGCCAAGATTCTGGGCGGAGCTTTTCATGGTGCCATCCGGCAATGGCATCCCTCTCTGGAGCGAGGGCTATTGCAGAAGGGAAATGCGGCCATTGTGAAGGCGGCGGATACGAAGGATGTGCGGTTAAGTTTAGGGCGGGTGTTTTCTAAGGTGTTTCCGAAGTGAAAATGAGGTTACTGCTCAAGCCAACCGTTTACTTTGGCTACATTTTGCGTGATTACCCAAACCGGTTCGCTTTTGGGAAGCAGTTGAACTAATTCCTTTAGGGCCAGTTTCGCTTCTTCTCGCGTTGCATATCTTTACTGCGGTTGATTTGGATCGAGCAAGACAGAAGCACCAACATCAATCATTGCTTGGCGGCATTCTTCGATAGAGACCTTATCGTCTTTTCGAAGTGCAGGAATGATTTGGAATGGCAACATCCCTACTGCTTCCGCTTCCGGAATAGTCAAGCCACTGGCAAGGACAATCTTTTCTTTGGATTCGGGACCTTCGGCCTGTTCATAAGCTTGAAAAATTGCAGACGTATACGCAGGACGTGAATCTTCCCAATTTAGTTTTCTTTTTGGCATTAGAAACTCACAGATTTTTTGAATTGACCAAGAACCATTCTATAGATTCGCGAACTTGTCTTACTTCATGTTGATAGGCAAAGTTTTTATGATATCGAAGTGTTTCTTTCCACAGATGTTCAATACGCTGACTTCGCTTTTGTACCTCCAAGCTTAATTTTGAAGGGTATGAAGTCCCAGTTTGTGCTCTCGTTAAGATTAGTAGTTCGGTCCAAGCACGAACATTGTGACCTGCCCCTTGATTGGGCCAAAATATATTCATTGCTTGGCCACTTTGAATTGCGGGTTTAAGATGCCCGTTCCAAGTAATTTTATCTTTTTCCTTGAGCCCAATAAACGAGAAATATTCAGCTTTAATGGTCATTTCAGCCGCGTATCCCCAAACATAAACCGCCCCGGTCCTTTGACCAGTGGCTGCCAAAACTAAACCATCATCATATCGAATCCTTGCTGCGGCACGGAATTCGTGAATGGAATCCGGATTACATCGATCAAGAAGCCGCCTGGGCATGATTCTAAAGTTGATTCCATTTGTAAAGTGGGAATTAATATTCAGAAAACTTAACCGTTCCGGAAACCAATACCTTTACCACCTTGCCCCGGACCTTTTTTCCGTGGAAAGGACAATTCCGACTCTTGGACCGAAACTTGGCTACATCAATCGTCCATTCGATATCCGGATTGATGATTGTTACATCCGCTTCTGCATTGGGTTTAAGTGTGCCGCGATCAATTCCCAAGATTCGGGCAGGGTTGGTCGTCATCTTCTCGATCAACTGCGGCCAGGTCAGGATGCCTGGATTAATCAAGGTTTGAACGCAAATCGGCAAGAGCGTTTCCATGCCGATGACTCCAAAGGGAGCAAGGTCCAGTTCCCGGACGGTTTTCTCCGGGGCTAAAGGCGAATGATCGCTGCAGATCACCTCGAGCGTTCCGTCACGAAGGCCTTCCAAGACAGCTTGGCAATCCTCTTTGGTGCGAAGCGGCGGGGCCATCTTAAAGTTGGTATCAAACTCCTGGAGGGCTTCATCGGTCAGGGAAAAATGATGAGGACAGGCTTCGGCAGTTACTTGTACTCCACTGAAACGGGCGCGGCGGATCAAGTCTACGCCGCCTGCTGTGGAGACATGCAGGATGTGAAGTCGGCCGCCAGTTAGTTGGGCCAATTCGATGTCTCGATAGATGACGACTTCTTCGGCGGCATTGGGCATGCCGCGCAATCCGAGCCGCATGCTTTGAAAGCCTTCGTTCATGACTCCGCCTCGGGTGAGGTCCAGATCCTCGGCGTGGCTAAGAACAGGTTTGCCGAACATGCGGCAATATTCCAGAGCCCGCCGCATGATCTCGGCACTAGCCACCGGTTGATCGTGGTCGGTAAAGGCGACAGCTCCGCCTTCTACTAAGCCGCCGATCTCGGCGAGTTCAGCTCCTTTGCGGCCTTTGGTAATTGCGCCGATCGGATAGACATTTGCATTGCCCGCCCGGTCTGCTTGCAGGTGGACAAACTCCGCTGCGGCCTGATTGTCCAATGCCGGTTCGGTGTTCGGCATGCAGGCCAATGAGGTAATTCCCCCGGCCAACGCGGCTGCGGTTCCAGTCGCGATGGTCTCATCTTCGGTCCCACCGGGTTCCCGTAGATGGACATGC
>CAZPPD010000859.1:0-2919 GCA_964588185.1 uncultured Alcaligenaceae bacterium
GCCCGGAGTCATGAACCGCCGTCGCCGTATGATACACCGACCGAATCAAGGAGATCTTATCCATCTGCCGCGCCATCCGCGGAAAGATCTCGGTAAGCTGAATCCCCGGCACATTAGTCCGAATCGGCCGAAATGGCCCACGCACTTCCTCCGGAGCCTCCGGCTTAGGATCCCAAGTATCAATATGACTCGGCCCACCAACCAAAAACAGCATGATGCAATTCACATCGCGGCCATCCGCCGCTCCTTCGGCTTTCTGAGCCAGCAACTGCGGCAACGTCAAACCAACCGTGGTCAACGCCCCCGCATGTAAGAAGTCTCGCCGGGACCAGCCGTCGCAAAACGAAACCGAACGTCTGCCATCCAGTTGTAGCATGGGTTCTCCAGGGTGGTTTTTATGGGAAGAAACTTGGATGATATTAAATTGTTGGAGATAATTTGAGATTAACTTCGGTGTGGGTTGAGGTCAACAATAAATAGTTTGCACCTTATACAGAAGCCAGCGAAATAACAAAAGGAAAGGGCGACTGAAGATTTTTCACCATTTTTGCGTCGGCGGCAACAACTTCACATTTCTCTTTTTCCCCCAAAGCAACATAGAGGCAATCATAAACGCCAATCCGTAGGGCTGAGGAAATTTCCGTTGCTCGTTGTTGAAGGGGAGAAAGGAAGAGTGCAGCTTTGGGCAATTGTTAAGAATATCTGCCAGCCGATTTCCCCTTTCCGGAATGGGAATCCGACCCTGCCTTTCGGCCCTTGTCAAGGCATGAGCAATCTCTATAGGAAAGTATCCGGAAAATGAAACTCATGGATTCCATTCTGGTAGTCATCTCGCAAAGATATTGCCATGACAGAGTCCAACCCCGGTAAGACCCATTTCAATGCACCGCAGGTATTCAGAACGACTCTCTTTCTTCATCCCGGCCTTCGCGGATAAGGTCAACAGCGATATCCATTTCACCCTGATTTTTGCGAAGATCCTCCAGCATTCGATCCATCCGGGAACAGGACTCGCTTCTCTTCTTGGGAGCCACCTTATTAAAAATGCCTTGTTAAATCGCTTCCTCAAGTTCGACCCGCACATTTGGCGGAAAGTGATTCTTCATTACATTTCCTCCTAAAGCTTAACCTACCACCGGACGTGCTGGTTATTCGGATAATTTGGTTACAATTATCCTTTCCCTTCAAGTCCTTATCGGATATTGGTACCGCGTTTGAATGTGGGTAAGTGGGTTGACAAATCCTTTGTGCCTGAGAAATTACGCTGGAAGAACCTATCACTGAAAATGTGTGGCGGCTTTCCGGAGGGACAGAACAAATTCACCACTTCCATTGATGAAATTGAGCTGTGAACATCCATTAATTGATCTCAGATATATTTTCTTGTAGGATCAATTATCTAATGAGTTTTGAAGAAAGCAATATTGATTTAAGGTTAATGGAATGAATCAGGTCGATGCTATATTAGAAATGATAAATAACCTCCCACCTTCCGATAGAGAAATCCTCGAAAAAAAGCTCGCCGAACAATTGGAAGAGGAATGGCGAAAGGAGGCAGAAATAGCCCGCGGACTAGCTAAGGATAAAGGGATAGATGAGTCTGCTATCTCAGCAGATTCTCTCAAAGCCAGACTGCGTAATTCCTATCGAGCAATTAAACGAGAAGGATCTCCAAATCCACTTTGGTCAACATGGGATCATTCTCAGAAAAGAAACTTTTACAAGATGGAATCTGTAGTTCGGGATGAAATCCTTTGCTTATAGTCTTATAAGACTTCCAAACAATCCAGAGCGAATATTATGCAATTCATAGAAGAAGATTTGATAGCTAAGTCTTTAATTGGCCGAAGCCGCAACTTTACCTTGTTGGGAATTTCTCCCCACGGCAAATAGATGACCACGAAATTCCCGACATAAAAACCACCATAAATTTGTATTTGGCATTCACTCTATCATTTGGTAGTAACAAGATTAACTTCAAACCATTTCTATTTCACTTTGATTTAAGATAATGGACCTCACTGAATACAAACGCCGCTATCAGGACAAAGACGCTGCTCCGGGATGGGATGCAATCGATGCCCGGCTGAAAGAGGTCTATCCCGAACAAGAGCCAAAACACTGGGGGACTATCCACAAATTCATGCTCGGTGGGCCGGATCCGATTGATGGAATTAGCGCTTATGAAAGCAGTGCAGGCGGCATGGATCACCTTCACTTTTGCACCTATGGCTATACTGCACTTTACTACGATGAAAAATCCGTCGGCGGTGAGTTCAGTAACTTTGGATTCGAAATGACTTTTCGCCTTGCCGGTGAATTACCACCCGAAGAAGATCCCATTTGGGTTTGCAGTCTATTGCAGAACATCGCCAGATACGTTTTTGATAGTGGAAAATGGTTTGAACAATACCATTGGATAAACGCCAATGGCCCAATTCGGGCCAACTACGAAACCGACATTGTTGGGCTCGCCTTTCTCCATGATCCCGAACTCCCACCCATTGATTCGCCTCATGGCCGAGTCGAATTTATCCAGGCATTCGGCCTAACTCAAAAGGAACTCGACACTCTCATGGACACAAAAGATTCGGCAGAAGAGATCATCGAATTCCACCGGAAAACCAATCCCCTTTTGGTAACAGACCTCACCCGTTAACCACTCCCCAATGATGGTCAAGAAATATTCCCCAAAAGCCCTCACCATGTCTTGTGAAAAGGAGACCTTTGCAGTAAATTTTGTTAGACCATTTCTAGGAGAAGGAGTTCCGTATGTCCAAGAAAGGTTCCAGGAAGTCGCCTAAAGGCTCTCACAGGAAAAAATCTCAATCCCGAAAAAAACCAACATTTCCTTTAAATGATTTGGTGGATGCCTATTACTCCTCAAACGATGACTTGGAATTCCCCGGTGCAGTCGAT
>CAZPPD010000860.1:0-2913 GCA_964588185.1 uncultured Alcaligenaceae bacterium
CTTTTTATTGTTACCGGGGGCCAAACCTGCAAGCAGTGCGGAGCGGTCCTTGGAAACTGTACTTTCCTCGCAAAATTGGCCGGGGCAAAAGAGCGAAGACTTTGCCGATGCAACTCTATCATCTAAAGAATGACCTTAGCGAAACCAAAGATGTTTCCGCCAAGAATCCGGCGGTGGTGACGCGGCTGAAAAAACTGGCCGAGTGGGCCCGTGCAGAACTTGGCGATGGGAACCGCAAAGGGAAAGGCCAACGCCCGGCCGGAATGGTAAAGAATCCGAAGACTCTAACCGCGAGAAAAAACTCCTCCAAACTTGAGAGCCCCTAATGTCTTGCAAGCAAATTATTGGCTATGGATTGCTGGCCTTCCTGGCAGTTGGATTCATACTCCTTCCCTCTGGTCCGTTGCGAGGCCAGGATCGGCGTCCCGATGTTATCTACGTCCCGACTCCCTATCCCGTGGTGGAAAAGATGTTGGAGATGGCGGATGTCCGTCCCGGGGAGGTAGTCTATGATCTTGGCTGTGGCGATGGCCGCATTCCCATCATGGCCGCGAAGAAATATAAGGTAAAAACGTTCGGATTTGATATTAATCCGGTTCGTGTTCGGGAGTCCTTGGAAAATGTTCGCAAGGAAAATGTGGAAAAGTGGGTGACCATCAAGAAGGCGGATATCTTTGAGCTGGATCTCACCAAAGCCGATGTGATCACCTTGTATCTTCTGCCGCAATTAAATGTGAAACTGATTCCTCAGCTCGAGAAGTTGAAACCCGGTTGCCGAATTGTCTCTCATGACTTTGACATGAAGGGGGTTCGGCCGAAGAAGGAAATATCCTATACTCCCCCCGGTGGACGCGAACATCGAATCTATTTGTGGGTAACTCCTTTGCAAAAGGAGCACCGCAGAAACCGCTGACTTTCCGTTTTAAGTCCCGTTACAATCCGATCAACTTTAAGTGAATTCATTTCACCTTCGATCTGATGGAAAGCCCCTGGAAGGATTTCCTTGCTAAGGTCTCGGATTGGTTTCGGGACAGGTGTCCAGATCTCCCTGAGGTTCAAATAATGAAACGCTGGTTGTTCTTAATCCTTGCTCTGCTGCAACTCACCACTTCCGGGTGTGGGCGGAGTGTCAGTGATGAGGTAGTTTTCCTGTTTGTCCCAAAGATCAAAGGGATTCCTTATTTCTTGGGTTGCAAAAGGGGAGCTGAGGAAGCTGCCGGAGAATTGGACATCAAACTTGTTTACGACGGCCCCACCAAAGCCGACGCTGATGCCCAATTGGACCTCCTGAACAATGCCGTGTCATCCGGCCAATATCAAGCCATCCTGGTTGCTTGCAATGATCCGGATCGAGTAACCCCAGCCTTGACGAGAGCGGAGAAAAAGGGCTTGCCGGTTGTCACCTTCGACGCCGATGCCCGCAAAGGACGCAACTATTTTGTCAACCAAGCTACCTATGATTCCGTCGCCAAGGAAATGGTGGACGTCATGGCCGAGCAACTTGAACCCGAAGGGACGGGAAAGGTCGCGATCCTGACCAGCTATATCACCGCTCCCAATCAATCCGAATGGGCCAAGCGGATGCGAAGCTACGCCCGGAAAGCCTATCCCGGTATGACTTTTCTGGATGAGACCGAACACGGCGAGGACCGGGCCAAAGGGATTACCAAAGCGAAAGCTTTAATTTCCGCCCACAAGGATTTAAAGGGGATCATCGGCTTGACCTCGGTGGCAGTGCCGGCGGCAGCCGAGGCGGTCCGCCAAGCAGTCCAACAAGGCCACATCAAGGCAGGTCAAATTGCGGTCACCGGAGTTTCCACGCCGAAAGATATGCGGCGCTATGTCAAGGACGGCACCGTGGAGACCTTTGTGCTGTGGAACCCGGAAGACTTGGGCTATCTCACCGTTTACGTGGGCCATCTGCTCCGCGAAGGCAAAATGCCCGATAGTTGAACCGGCACTATTCATGCCGGGCGGTTGGGCGAGATTCAAGTGCGGGATTTTGAAGTTTTGCTGGGGCGGCCAATGCGGTTCAACAAAAGCAATATTGATGATTTTGATTTCTAAGCCGAGAGGGACGGTTCAACTTATTTGAAATCCGGCTAGAATAATCATCATTGAAGGTTCCGATTGTTACGCAAAGACCATTATTAAGAGAATGCGATGGACCGCAAGAAAACTCCGTCCGAAATTAATTCCTTTGAAGAAATCCACGGTGATTCCAAGGTCACGGAACAGGATCCCGCCGAAAAATATTCCCCGCAAGATGTCGTCCAGCAAATCAAGGAAACCGCGGATAAGCTCCTTCGCGATGATATTTCCTTCGGCGATATTAAATTGGTCAACACCGCCCTTAAGGAACTCCGTTACGCTTTCAAGGTATTTGCCGAGTATCGCGACCGCCGCAAGGTGACGGTGTTTGGTTCGGCCCGGATTCCTCTGGATCACCCGGCCTGTCTACAAGCCATAGAATTTAGCCGCCGCATCGCTGAAGAAGGGTACATGGTCATCACCGGTGCCGCCAAGGGAATCATGGAAGCCGGCCATGTCGGAGCGGGCCGCGAGCAAAGCATCGGTGTGAATATTTTGCTGCCGTTTGAACAGGAAGCCAATCCCATCATTGCCGACGACCGCAAATTAATGCACCTTAAGTATTTCTTCACGCGAAAGCTATTGTTCATCAAGGAAGCGGATGCCGTGGCGTTGTTCCCGGGCGGATTTGGAACCTTGGATGAATGCTTCGAAGCTTTAACCCTGATTCAGACCGGCAAAAGCCATTTGTTCCCGGTTGTCATGGTGGACGAACCCGGCGGTGATTTCTGGCAGGCCTGTTTGCAATGGGTGAAGGATGTGTTAATCAAACGGGGCCTGATTTCGAATTTTGATTTGTCCTTATTCAAGGTAACGGATTCC
>CAZPPD010000861.1:0-2894 GCA_964588185.1 uncultured Alcaligenaceae bacterium
CATTGTCAAACAATTGATGGAGTCCTGTGTCATTCGGAGCGGTGGTACGAATGAGCCAGCCACTATCTGACGTCAGCACTATATCTCCTGCGGATCCGGTGCTCGCCGGGTTAATTCCAACTGCGAACCAAGAATCGCCACCACTGAGGTCATCACGAGAAGCTGTGTAGTCGAGGGTCAAAGTTCGTGCACTGCCTATGTCGGCGTTAGTCAAGGTGACGAGATCTGCTTGCCCACCACCGCCGATGTTTCCACTGGTATCAAAGATCGAAACAGAATCGGCAACGGTATAACCGAAGGTATCCATTGCCATATCCCCAGGTGCCAGGGAATCAAATACTCCAGTGGGATCGTAGCTGAAGCCGCCGTCAGCATTGACGGTGACGCTTGCACCATTGGCGCTGGTAGAGTCAAAAGAGATAACCTCCAACAGGTCTCCGTTATCCGGGTCGGTGTCATTATTGAGTACTCCGTCAAAGGTGTTGCCAAAGACCTGAACTTCCGCCAGCGATAGAATTCCGCCTCCACCTTGCCCTGAATTAAGTCCATCTCCATCCATACCGGGATCACCCGCCGCAGAGGCAGGATCTATCGCTACCCGGATAAAGTTTCCCCGTGCACCGGAGTCGAAATCGAGGGTAACATTGCCACCTTGGGAAACTTGACCCGGATTATTAACAAAGGCCACTTCCGTTCCACCCACATCGGGGTCACCATCAAAGACGGAAACACGAAACTGGCTCAGGCGATTGCCGCAACAATCCGAGCGATTGAAGAGAACCACCTCGTCTATGTTGCTCATCTGGGGTAGTTCGACCTGCCACCAAGTAAAAGCAGCGTCAAGGGTATGAGTGACTGAATTGTTGAGGAAAACACCGTCCGTATTTCCATCAATAGCTGCACCGGCAACATTGGCACCACTACCGGTTCGTGTAGTCGACTGACTGGCAGTGCCGCCTAAGGCAAGATTGGTAGTAGGTTCCATGGCGGCAACGTTCAGGACCGTGTCTTCATCCGTCACATATCCGAAGTCGTCATTGGCGGTGGGTGGATCATTGACTCCGTTGACCTGAACACTAACTGTGGCAATATCTCCTGTCTGAAACTGAAATTCAGCAAATCCATCCGTTGGTGCTATTCCCGGAAAGCTGGAACTCTGAATCACAGTGCCGGGATTTCCCGTACCATCATCCTCTAACACGGACACCGTGAAATCCGATAACCGGTCTTGGCAGCAACCATCGTTTCGCTGGTGGACGCGGACTGTTTCGACGGCAAAAGAGGCTCCCAAATCGATCACAATCTCGGCTCCAACCGCTAGTCTGGTCCAAACTGCCGCCCCGGTCTGCTCCAGCCCATCAATGGTCGCATTCGCGCTACCATGACCGCCTCCGCCTATTGTGGACTCCACTGAGGCTCCCTTAGATGACAAGGCAAGATCATTGGCATTATCGAGATTTCCGCTGGGAACAATTCCAGTCGCGAACACTTCAATTTCACCAATGTGCAACAAGCGATTATCCGGACCATTATTCTTGACCCGGACAAAACGAACTGGATTATCACTCACAGTGTAGTTGAAGGTGTCGATGATGGTTTCACCGGCTGCCAATGAGTTGAGAGATTCTGAAGCAGTAGGATCGTAGAGAAAACCACCACCAGGATCGACTGTAACAGCGGCACCATTAGCACTGGTGGATTCAAAACTAATGACCTCGAGCGTGTCGTTTGCGTCTGGGTCCGTGTCATTATTTAGAACCCAGGTGGCTGGGTTTCCAAAAACCTGAACTTCTGCCAGCGATAAAGTCCCTCCGCCACCTTGCCCAGGATTAAGTCCATCCCCGTCCATCCCGGGATCTCCTGCAGCAGAGGCAGGGTCAATGGCTACCCGAATGAAGTTTCCGCGGACATTATTATCCACATCAATGCTAAATGTGTTACCAACTGCACCTGGTTGGTTAAAGAAGTATACTTCCGTCCCGCCGGCATCCGGATCACCGTCAAAGACGGAAACCCGGAATTGGCTCAACCGGTTTCCGCAGCAATCCGTGCGGTTGTGCAACACGATCTCATCGATGTTGCTTGTTTCGGGTAGTTCCACCTGCCACCAACTAAAGTCCTCATCGAGGGTGTGGGTCACGGAATTGTTACCGAAGTTCCCGTCGGTATTTCCGTCAATCGCCGCACTGGCAACGTTAGCTCCGCTGCCCACTCGCGTAGTCGACTGAGTGGCAGTTCCGCCAAGGGCGAGGTTGAATGAAGTGATGTCCAATACCGTATCTTCGTCAGTTTCATAGCCAAAGTCGTCGTTGGCAGTTGGTGCATCATTCAATCCATTGACGAGCAAGGTAACGGTTGCCGTATCCGTTTCAAGTCCAGTGCTGTCTGTTATGGTGTAGGAAAATGAGTCGGTGACACTCTCGCCAACAGCCAGCGAATTAAACAGACTGCCGGGGTTGTAGGTAAAGCTGCCATCCGGGCTGACGTTGACGCCAGCACCTAAGGCACTGATCGAATCAAAGTTGATGACCTCAAGGGTATCGTTTGTGTCGGGGTCGGTGTCATTGTTCAGAAGACCGTCCGCCGTATTGCCAAAGACCTGGACCTCTGCCAGCGACAGAGTCCCACCTCCGGCATTAAATCCGTCTCCATCCATTCCCGGATCTCCAGCCGCAGAGGCCGGATCAATTGCCACCCGAATGAAATTTCCGCTGGCATTGGGATCAAAATCGATGGTCACGTTGCTGCCTTGAGGAACCTGACCCGGGTGGTTAACAAAGGCCACTTCTGTGCCGCCTGCATCGGGATCCCCATCAAAAACGGAATCACGAAACTGGCTTATCCTCTCCCCACAACAATCGGAACGATTGAAGAGGACAACTTGGTCAATGTTG
>CAZPPD010000862.1:0-2892 GCA_964588185.1 uncultured Alcaligenaceae bacterium
GTTCTGCTTTCTGATAGGTCTCCAAGAACACCTGCTTCTGCTGGCTGGAGCAAAACCAGGAATAGGACAACCTCGGTGGCGAAATGGCAATCAAGGCAGTAACCGGTAGGTCTTCTTCCTGAGCCACGGCGTAGACAGCTTTGACCGCCCCGAGGCTATGCCCCACCAAGGCGATTCCTTCAATTCCCAATTGTTTCAACCATTCCAACCAGGCGGTGAGATCATGACGGCAATCATCCACCACTTCGTAAGCTGCTCCCAGGCGAACACCCCCCCGGGAAGTTGCAGCCGTACTCATGCCATCATGTCCTCGGGTATTCGCGCGTAAAACACTGCAACCGCGTTCCAGGAACTTTTGCCCGAGGAAATCGAACAAGGTGGAGCTATAGAAATTCCCCCCGGTGCCATGAATGAAACAGGCTGCTTCCAGCTTGCCTTTACTTTCCGCGGAAGATTCCTGGAAGATGCCATCAAGGCGCATTCCGTCCCGTGTTTTGGTCTGAATCAAGTCAACAATCAAAATGATTCTCCTTGCGAGCCAGGATAACCGTGATTTGGAAAATTCCTTTATTTTGATAAGATGATTTTTAATTCTTAGAGTATTCCTACCAAAATCCCACCGAAATGGTATCTCCATTGAGTACGATCTCAACCCAAGAACCACTGGATACCCTCGAAGAACCAGCGAGCGCCACCACTCCCCCTCAACTGAGTGAAACAGGCATCGTTACGGTAACTTCCCTGGGGCATTTCATCTGCCATTTGGGAGAATTGATTTTTCCCGGAGTGCTGGTCGCCGTTATCTTTGAATTTAGCGTAGGAAAAGAGATAGCCACCTCCTTTCCGATGATGGGATATGCCCTGATGGGTTTTGCTGCCCCGGCGATTGGTCTGTGGGCGGACCGCTGGGGACCGACCCGGGTTTACCAATACTTTTTTCTGGGGATGTTTGTCACTTCCTTGTTAGTTGTGGTGGCCTATCATCCTGTGTTCCTGGTGATATCCCTGACTCTGCTTGGGGTTGCCCTCAGTATTTATCACCCGGTTGGCTTGTCTATGATTTCCTTAGGTGTGAAAGCACGAGGCCGAGCCATGGGAGTGAATGGGATCTTCGGAAGCTTGGGGATCGCTCTTGGCCCTCCCGTTGGGTTATTGGCCGTGGCAATTGGATATTGGCGGGGAGCCTATATTCTCCTGGCAATTCTTTCTTTGGGAGCACTTCTGCTTTATTGGCGTTTTCTAAAGAAAGCAGGTCAGGTAGTCGGATTCGGGCCGGACCCATTTTTACGGTTAACCAGGAGCAAATCAAACAGCCAATTATCTAATCCCGAACCAGCACCGGAGGAAGATTCTACTCAAACCCGTCCCTTGATGTTTCTCTATGCCACCATGTTGTTAGCCGGATTTAATTACCGCTGCTTTATAACAGCACTGCCGACGTTTTTGACCGGCGAGCAACCGAAAACAGGAGATTTAACCTACGGAGCCATCGTTGCCTTCTCCAGTTTACTCCTAGGCGGAGTCGGGCAACTTTTAGGCGGTCATTGGGGCGACCGATTTGGAGCCCGATATGTGTATCCCACTCTGATTGCCTTGGTAGCACCTTTATTCTTGCTCCTGGGATTAGCCGAAGGTACGTGGTTAGCCGTCCCGATTGTTTGCACTATGACCATCTTTTTATTTGGCCAGCAACCGGTGGAAAACAGCACCATCGCCGAGATTACCAGCAAACGCCGCCGTAGCATTGCCTACGGTGCCAAGTTTGCCCTTTCGTTTGGAATTGGAGCGGTTGGATCTTTCGCTGCAGGATTAATCTGGGAAGAATTCAACTCCATGGGTCCTGTTTTTTTCCTGACAGCAGCCCTGGAGGGGGTTATGGTTGTTTTGGCTTGCTTGGCGTGTGTAACCCAATTAAAACGATCTCCAACAATGGCTTCCATTCCAGAAACTCAATAATTTTTCAGCTAATCCTTCAAATCACACTAACCTAAATTGTTGCCTGTCAGTTCCTACTAACAAGCTCTTCCGCTTTTGGTGAATGAGAATAACCGTGTTGATTTATCACTGGTGAATCTTTTGCCTTCAAGAAAAAATTGTATGCCAGAGTTAGTCCCAGGGCATATACAGTCGAGACCACGCCTAGGAGTGCATTGAAATAGGCCGGGGCGACTAAAGCGACTCTCAATAGAACAGTCGCCACTGCAAAACCTGAATTCCGAAAAGCTACTTTATAACTTGAGCTAAACTGAAGAGAAACCAGCACCAACAATATATCGACGAAAATGAGAAGCGTGTAGAACACCTCAAAGAAGGGGATTAGCCTGTCTTGTCTTTCAATTAACCACAACCACATATCTGTTAATCCGACGGAGATATAGGCAACGAATAAAAGCAAGGCAATGGCTTTCTTTTGCTTGATGAAATCTGCTTGTGCTTGCTCTCCCGGAGCGATTTGCTGGTGTTTTTGAATCCGATAATAAAGTCCAAGCAACAAAAAAATAACCAGTGCTCCCACTGCATCGCTGAGCATGTGGCCGACTGAATCAATTCCTATATCAGCCCACTCCAAAGTTGTTCCGAAATTAGAAAATTCCTTAAATGATTTTCTGAGTAGGATCAGGGAAAAAATCTCAATCTGCTTTCCCACCGCATCCGAAACGGACCTTCCCAATCCAAAGATTAAGCTGATTCCCTCGATAATGAGCAACAATCCGAAGGTTAATTCGATAGCCAAGAAGTAGCTATCACCGGGAATGTATTTGTTGACTTGAGACGGAAAAACTTGTTGGCGTTTTAATTCAACTACGATTAGTGCACTAACGAAAACAAAAACCAACAAACGGCCAAAAGTCCTCCGTGCAACAGTACCTTCGAGTACTTGTTCCAAACGAT
>CAZPPD010000863.1:0-2891 GCA_964588185.1 uncultured Alcaligenaceae bacterium
GGGCTCGATCGCCGAGGTGGTGGCGGGGGCGGCAAGGTGCGTTTCCTTTTTATCCGGGGCTCTTTGGTCTTTCTTTGAATAGGAGGTAGGGGTGAAGGAATGTGTTTTAATTCTTCCTCCGGTGAATCAATCTTTTTTTGATTTGGCGGCGAGGCTGATTCAGCAGGTGATTTCTCGGGCCCATCCCCACTTATCCGATTTCGAGGTGTCGGTCCGCCTTGCCGAGTTATTTGATTTTGATAAGGGATCAAAGGCCGAACGCATTCCCCATGATTGTAGGTACTCCTACCGGGAACAAATAAATTTCCACCATGGGTTGAATCCACCGGAACTCTTGGGAACCACCGGGGTGTACAGGACCTACAGCCTCCCGAAAGGAAGATACAAGTCGTTAAGCAAATTCCCAACAGTGGGGTGAGTTTTAATTTTTTCATGGTTTCAATTCTTATACCTTGGAATGCTCTTCCGAAAGACCATCGGCAGGAAAAAGGAAAAAAGTTTAAAAGTCTTCTTTTTTTACAATTTGTAGGAAATAGTGGGATGATGAAGGCGAGGTAAATTCACTGCCCCTTTTGCCACTTCATTGCCAATGTTCTAACCCGAAGAGTCCGGGTTTGAAACGTTCGTATCTTCAGGATTTTGCAGGCACACCTGCCGTCAAATCACCCTATCACTCCTAAAATTTCGCTTCGAGAAGAAAGTAACAGCCGATGTAACAGATTGCATCAGGACCTACACCAAGTGAGCAACATCTATGCACTCTGCCAATTTTCATTCCCGCAGGCGGCAATGGGTTCCCACAGCAATCCTGGTTCTCCTAAGTTTCAGTTTTGCCTGTCTTCCCTCCGCTAGTCCCACCCAATGCTCTTTTCCGGGGAACCTTGCTGAGCCTCAGGAGGTCCGAGTTGAGAAAGGGGACTCTTCTTGGGTGAAAGCAGCCCGGGAAGATCGTCGAAAGCACTTACAGAAAATTGGCGTTCAATCCTGGCACAAACTGGGCTTGCGGGGAAAAGGAATCAAGGTTGCCATCTTGGATTCCGGTTTCCGGGGGTACAAGAAATTCCTGGGGAAGGTGCTTCCGGAGAAAGTAGTGGTGAAATCTTTTCGTGAAGACGGGAACTTGGAAGGTCGCCGGAGCCAACATGGCATTTTGTGTGCGGAGGTGGTTCACAGCATTGCCCCGGAAGCGGAATTGTTATTCGCCAACTGGGAATCAAACCAGCCCGAGTCCTTCTTGGCTGCCGTTCAATGGGTCAAAGACCAAGGAGCAAATATCATCACCTGTTCCCTGATTATGCCAAGTTGGAGTGATGGGGAAGGGGGCGGATTGGTAAACAGAAGATTGGCCGGAATAGTTGGTACAGGTAATCGACCAAAGGACCTGTTATTCTTTGCCTGTGCGGGCAACACCGCCTGCCGGCACTGGTGTGGGTCCTTAACAATTGGCAAGGATGGCTACCACCACTGGAAGGATTCTTCCATCACAAATCGTCTCAATCCCTGGGACGATGGCCGGGTCGCCGTGGAATTGTATGGCCGGTCGGTGTCGGACTACGAATTAATTGTTCGGGATGCGGAAAGCAAAAAACCGGTGGGTGAAAGAATCGTACATCGGTATTCCCGGCAAGCCCATCCTTGTGAATGCGTGGTCATTCGTTTTGTTCCCACTGAGGACAAGGATTATGAAATACTACTGCGCAGCAGAAAGGACAGCGCTAACCCCGAAGACCGCTTTCATCTGGTGGTGTTGGGTGGATTGCTGGATCACTACACCAGTGAAGGCAGCATCCCTTGTCCTGCGGATGGGCCGGCGGCGTTAGCAGTCGGAGCCGTGAATGATGAGGGCCGGCGTTGGGACTATAGTTCTTGCGGGCCGAATTCCAAAGAGCCGAAGCCAAACTTTGTGGCCATCGTTCCCTTTCCGAGCTTATGGCGGCCCCGTCCCTTTAGTGGAACCTCGGCTGCTGCCCCCCAAGCTGCGGGGATTGCGGCACTCTGTTGGTCGGCGGGGCCCAATTGGAGTGCCTGGCAGGTTCGGAAAAAACTAAAGCGCTGGGCTTGTGATTTGGGACCCGCCGGGCATGATTGTGAAACGGGATATGGTTTGATTGGTGTCCCTTGTCTAAAGGAGACCCAAGTCTTGCGGCGGGAACTCCGGTGGAATTACCATCCGGTTGGCAATCCCCACAATCCCGGCGTCAGCAACTCGACCGAATTTCCTGCCGGGTCTCGAAAGTAAATCGAGCGGCCACCCCGAGGCCATTTAACTTCCGTTTCAATCAGGACGCCATTCTCCGTCAAGTAGGTTTTCCAATCCTCAAGCGACCCCTTGGGAATTCCCAAGGCAAAATGGCCCGGACCTTTACTTCCATGGGAAGGGAGTTGATCGCTGACCAAAGTGGCATCCGGGAGGAATGCGAGGAGAACACAATCGTCCCCAACCCGAAAGAAAACATGTCGCTCAGGGTCTTTGGCAATCACGGGTAACCCCAGTAGCTGGAGATAAAACGCTTCAGCTTCCACAAGGTTGCTAACATAAATTCCTGTCTCAACGATGGTTTGGATGGGTTGCATAGTTGTTTCCCCATTGGAATCCGGCAAGTGGAATGGAATTTTAATGTCCCGGGAATCTACCATAAGTGGGTGGATGGACAATTTTTCTGAAATATGTACAATTTCATGATTCCTTTAACAAAAGCCCTCGTAAAATAAAAGTGAGGGAAGTCCCCAAAGTTGGGGAATTTGTTCTTTTTAAACATGGAGAAATGCGGCTAGCCGCAAAACAGATCAGCTCTTCTTTCGTTCGAGTGGCCAGACAAACCATTACCCACTCAAAACGATAAAATAAGCCATCCGGCTAAAATAACTGAGCTGTGGGGTGTTCCTCCGCC
>CAZPPD010000864.1:0-2885 GCA_964588185.1 uncultured Alcaligenaceae bacterium
GGTCTTGGCATTTGCTCGTGATAATGGGATGCTTCTTTGGAAGAAGGTCCTTTTTCATGGAGGTTTGGATAGAAAAGGATCTAAACGCAACTCCCAAGCTACTCCCTCTGTTGCCTGCGATGGTGAGCGAGTGTTTGCTACGTTCCTCAACCGCAGTGCTATCTGGGTAACGGCTCTGGATTTGGATGGCAAGATACTCTGGCAGAAAAAAATCGGACCCTATGTTTCCTTTTGGGGGTATGCTCCATCCCCTGCACTTTACAAAAGCTCCTTATTAATCGCCGCCGACCATTCCAAAGGCGGGTATTTGCTATCACTCGACAGGAAATCCGGAAAGATTCATTGGAAACAGGATCGCCCCCGCTTACGAAACTACACTTCCCCAATCGTCCATCATGTAGCCGGCCGCGACCAACTGCTGATCACCGGATGTAAACTTTTTGCCGGCTACGATCCCGATTCGGGCAAACTCCTCTGGAAAACCAAAGCCACGACTATGGAATGCTGTGGAACGGTGGTCACAGATGGCAACCTAGTATTTGCCAGCGGAGGTTATCCGAAAAAGGAAACAGTGGCAATCAAACCGGACGGTTCCGGCAAGATTGTCTGGAAAAACAACATCCAGGTATATGCCTCGTCCCTTCTTGTTCATGACGGCTATATATACGCGGGAAATGATAGTGGATTTATCTACTGTTGGCGGTCCAAAGACGGAAAGGAAATGTGGAGGGCAAGAACTGATGGTATCTTTAAAGCATCCTGTGTTCTGGTCAGCAATCTTATCTATCTTTCGCGCCAGGATGGAACTACCTTCATCTTTCGTCCAAATCCTGAACAATTTGAATTGGTGGCTCAAAATAAATTAGGTGATGAGGCCTACGCAACTCCGACAATATGTGGCGGTAGGATTTTTATTCGAGTTGCCCATGGGTTCGGAAGAAATCGCCAAGAAATGCTTTATTGTGTGGGCGAGGATTCTTAGCCAAAACGTGGTAAGCTAATAGTTTAGTCTTGCTTACACAATTGAAGGTCTAGGTGAAAAAGGGGTCGAGTACATTTTGTGCTAAGCACCCGAAGGGCCGTTCCGGCAAAATGTACCTGACCCCTTTTTCACCAAACCAGTCTTCGCACGGTCTAATCGTTTGCATCTTGCTTATACAAATTGAAGGTTTAGAGGCGATGGCAACCAAATTTGACTTGGTCAGTGAATTTAAACCGGCAGGAGATCAGCCCCAAGCAATAGAAAATTTAGTCAAGGAATATCAACGAGGCCGCCCTTGTCAGACATTGCTCGGAGCTACCGGAACCGGCAAGACCTTTACGGCAGCCAATGTAATCGCCCAGATCGGGAAACCTACGTTGGTATTGTCGCATAATAAAACTCTCGCCGCACAACTCTACAAAGAATTCAAAGGATTCTTTCCCAATAATGCCGTCCACTATTTCATCAGCTACTACGATTATTACCAGCCGGAAGCCTACATTCCCCAGCGCGATATCTACATCGAAAAAGATGCCCAAATCAACGACAACATCGATCGCTTGCGATTAGCTGCAACCAGTGCCTTGGTCAGCCGCGAAGATGTGATTCTGGTAGCGAGTGTTTCCTGTATCTATGGTTTGGGCTCGCCCAGTGACTACAAGGCAATGATGGTCTACATTCCCAAAGGGACCACCATCGACCGGGATACGTTGCTCCTGAAGTTGGTCGACATTCAGTACCAGCGAAACGATGTTGCCTTTGAGCGAGGCAAGTTCCGCGTCCGGGGGGATGTGGTGGAAGTGTGGCCCGCCTATGAGGAATTCGCCTTCCGGATCGAACTGTTCGGCGATGAAGTGGATGCTCTCGCCATCATCAATCCCACCAGCGGAGAAACCCTACGCCCATTGGAGGAGATTTACATTTACCCGGCGAAACACTTTGTCACTCCCGAGGAACGCATCAAAGGTGCGGTCGAAGGAATTCGCAATGAACTGGAAGAACGCCTCGAAGAATTTCGCAAGCAAGGAAAGTTACTGGAAGCACAACGCTTGAGTGCCCGCTGCCGCTTCGATATTGAAATGCTGATGGAAGTGGGTCACTGTCCGGGCATTGAAAATTACTCGCGTTGGCTGAGCAACCGCAAAGCCGGGGAGCCTCCCTATACTTTGCTGGATTTCTTTCCTGAAGATTTCCTGATGATCATCGACGAATCCCATGTCACTTTACCGCAGTTGCGAGCCATGTTCGCGGGCGATCACAGCCGGAAGGTAACCCTAGTGGAACACGGGTTTCGCTTGCCGAGTGCCTTGGACAATCGCCCTCTCCGCTTTGACGAATGGGAAAATCGCGTCAAGAACCTTCTGTTTATGTCGGCAACACCGGGGCCGTATGAATTGGACCGCTGTGGGGGCGAGGTTGTCGAACAAGTGATCCGGCCGACTGGTCTGATCGACCCGGAAATCTTTGTTCGACCCGCACGAGGCCAGGTTCCGGATTTGGTCAAGGAAATCCAAAAACGCGTGGCCAAAAAAGAACGCGTGTTGGTTACCACCTTGACCAAGCGTTTGGCTGAAGATCTATCCACGTACTTAAAAGAGTCCGGCCTCCGTTGCAAATGGCTTCACTCGGAACTGGACGCTATCGAGCGAATCCAGATCTTGCGGGAACTCCGGGAGGGAGCTTTTGATGTTTTGGTAGGTGTCAACTTGCTTCGCGAAGGCTTGGATTTACCGGAGGTGTCCTTGGTTGCCATTTTGGACGCGGACAAGCAAGGCTTCCTCCGCAGCGAAACTTCTCTAATCCAAACCATTGGCCGTGCGGCACGAAATGTAAATGCCGAGGTGATTTTGTATGCCGACAAGGTTACCGAATCCATGCAACAGGCCATGGATGAAACCGAGCG
>CAZPPD010000865.1:0-2885 GCA_964588185.1 uncultured Alcaligenaceae bacterium
CCCAAAACATCCCAATCGCAAACTAAAACAATTGGCGGGGGGGGGGTTTTGTGGTGCCCGAGCTAACAATTACGATTGGTTGCCGGATGAGGTAGCAACCTCTTTTGCTAACCAGGAATTTGAAAACCCAATTCCTTCACAACTCTAATCCACTGGAAACATGGCCGAATCCGAAAAAGCCCGTCTTTACAAGGAAATCGTCCAAAAAACGGATGATCAAACTCTCCTGGAGCAAATGCGGCTGTATGGGTTTTGGCCAGAATCTGAAAACATTCCTGAGGAAACTCCGGAAGAAAAAGCCGAGCGAGCGAAAATTCAAAAGGAATTGGAGAAGCTTCAGAAGCAGAGCTTTGATGTTGGCAATCCGCAGAAAGCATTAGCCGAGGAACGGAAACGCCGATGGGAGGAGAGCAAAAAACGCCGTTCGGAGCTGAAAAAACAAAAAGTTATCGAAAAGCAGCAACGCTTCGAGGCGTGGCTGGAGAACAAAGGGGGCAATGTTGTTCATTTGGGATTGGGGGTCAGCTATGGATTGCAACAAGCAACCAGCGATGTTGCCAAACTTAATGAACGGGGACTGCCGGTCATGCATACCGGTATTGATTTGGCAGCCCGTTTGGGAATCAAACTAAGTGCCTTGCGGTGGTTAACGTACCATCGCCGGGGTGCCACCATCGTTCACTACCATCGCTACAGCATCGCCAAAAAAACCGGGGGCCTGCGTTACATCTCCGCTCCCAAACCGGCTCTGGCCCATTGCCAACGCTGGATCCTAGACAATATTTTGCGGCACATTTCCTCCAGTGTCAACGCCCACGGCTTCCTTCCGGAGCGGTCCATCGTAAGCAATGCAACCCCCCATGTCGGCAAGGAGGTGGTCATCAATATCGATCTCAAGGATTTCTTTCCATCCATTACTTTTCGGCGGACCAAAGGGCTGTTTCAAGGATTCGGGTACAGTGACCATGTTGCAACTGTTCTGGCGTTATTGTGCACGGAGCCGCCCCGTTTGGGTACGGAGGTAGATGGTAAGATCTATTATGTTTCACTCGGCCAACGGGTATTGCCTCAGGGGGCTTGTACCAGTCCGGGGATAACCAATGCCTTGTGCTGGAGATTGGATCACCGACTCGCAGGGCTAGCAAAGAAGCATGATTTCACTTTTACCCGCTACGCCGATGATTTAACCTTCTCCGGAAACAACGCCAAAGGGATCGGTCGCTTGATGAAGAGTATTCGCTCGATTCTGGAACAAGAAGGATTTGCCGAGCATCCAACTAAGACACGGGTGATGCGGAGGGCCAATCGCCAAGAAGTGACCGGCTTGACGGTGAACGATCGTCCCACGGTAAGCCGCAAGGAAATTCGCCGTTTACGGGCCATCCTGCACAACGTAGCGAAGCATGGACTGGAAAGCCAGAATCGAGAGGGGCATCCCAATTTTGCGGAGTATCTGCGCGGCAAAGTGGAGTTTATCTGCATGGTGGACCCGGACCAATCCGCTCGCCTCCGCCGTGCTTTGCAAAAGGCTTTGGGATAATCAGAAACGCCAAATCATTCGAAACTAATTTGCGGCCACATTTCCGGCTGAGTCTTCCCGAATCCAAAGCCGGGGGCTATGAAGCAGAACCCTTCTCTACCCCCGCCATCATCATCGTTTACCAGCAGATTAACCCGGATCGCCTTGGTACGCAGCAGCTTTGGGGTTACACCAAAGCCATCAAAGGGCAAGCGGGCCAAGTAGGTTATGCCGCCTTTGGTTTGCTTGGTTGTTACCCGAATTGTTTTGGCATACTCCCGGGAAAAACCCACAGGAGCCCGCCAACAGTGATTGATAACCTCGCCGCTATCGCTTTGGGCAAAGCCCAATTCCCAAGAGCCATTTGTGTCCGGAATTGCCAGGGCAACTTGTACGCTATCCCCTTTCCACATTTGCGCGGGCTTGTGGGGTTGCAGGTGTTTGTCGTCCTGAACGGCTACTTTTACCAGCAAGTGCTCCTTGTCCAGACCCAAGCTGACCCGGGCACTCAAATCCGGAATGCCTTTCCAGGTATATTTCTCACGGGTAGGGTCATTTTCATTGGCATTATAAATGTGCTTCTTGGTTTCGCAGATAAAGTCCGGTTCGCTTCGACCCTCCATTTTGGCAGGAAGAGAACGGGTCGTATGTAACTCCAGCCGCAGTTCCCCGCTCCAGGGACTCGAGACCAATTCATAGTGGAGCCGGACCTTGGGTGTCTTGCCCCCCGGTGAAACCTTGGGAATGGTAATCTGCAATGGATGATTCTTGACGCTGTCGGCCCGGACTTGGACATCCTGCGAAGACTTGGTGCCGTCCGGTTTTTCCAGGACCAGCTTGAAAACAGCAGGCTTAGGTAATGGATTTCGGAGAGTTACCGGAACGTTAACGGGAACATTCGGCTTGGCATATGGCTCAGATGGAAAACTAACCAGCGGCCCGAGCACCTTTGCGGTTCCGCCTCGGACATTCAGATAGGCCGGGCGCCGGCTGAGTTTCCAAGCGATGATTCCATTCTGCTGTTGTTGCGAAACAGCATTGCCCATCATATCTACAACTTCGGCAGTGGCAGACTTCGGCACTTGAACCAGTACCACCTGTCCGGGCGATGGGGCATTTTCATCCCAGCCGATTAAAGTCGAATCGTTCTTCCCGGAAAATTCCAACAACCAATTCCCGGGTCCGGCATTGGCTTGTTCCTTGAACTGTTTTCCGCGGAGCATCCTCACCAATTCGTTGAAAGTACAGTAGGCGGGCCGAGGTTGATTGATTTGGTTGGCATCCAGCATGGAATTGCTATCAATGTGCCGATTCCTGGCATGCTAAACAAACCAGGAATAAGCGAAGGCACCCCGGGCACGAGCAA
>CAZPPD010000866.1:0-2879 GCA_964588185.1 uncultured Alcaligenaceae bacterium
CATTATTGGTAGGTGCAGGGTGGGCTATTACCAGCAGGCTTTCCTCCGGACCCGGCCTTTCTCGCTGGCAGAATTTGCTGGAGGTGATCGTCTCCGGTATGCGTGAACAAATTCGTTCGGTCAGCAACCAGGACCCTGCTCCTTATCTTCCTTTTTTCGGCACTCTGTTTCTGTTCATCTTTTTCTCCAACATACTGAGTGTGATCCCTGGGTTTTTACCGCCTACGGGATCGCTGTCGACAACGGCAGCACTGGCAATCTGTGTCTTTTTTGCCGTGCCTGTGTATGGCATACGCCAAAAAGGCCTATGGAAGTACCTCAACAATTACATGCAACCTACTCCTTTTATGTTGCCCTTTAACATCATTGGCGAGTTTTCACGGACCTTGGCGTTAGCAGTACGCCTTTTCGGCAATGTCATGAGTGGGACCAAGATCGTAGCGGTTCTGCTGGCAATAGCACCCCTGTTTTCCACGATACCAATGCAACTCCTGGGTTTGTTAACCGGGGTGATTCAAGCATACATTTTTGCTCTACTGGCCATGGTCTACATTGCCTCAGCCACACAAACACAACAAGATTCCCGACAAAAGGCAAACAATTATTTTGAAGCGAAAGGAAAAGCGAATGGATAGCCAAACTATTATTGCTGCCGTCTCCATCTTTACTGCCGGGATAACCATGGCCATCGGCTCCATTGGTCCGGCATTTGGCGAAGGTCGGGCCGTAGCTCAAGCACTCAGTTCATTGGCTCAGCAACCCGATGAGGCAAACACCATAACCAGAACTTTGTTTGTGGGTTTGGCCATGATTGAGTCGACGGCCATCTATTGCTTTGTTGTCACCATGATTATTTTGTTCGCCAATCCTTACTGGAATGCAGTTTTCGAAACGACGACGAGATAAAAAATGGAAAAACCGCTGTTCGAATGGTTTACCATCCTGGCCCAGATCATCAATTTCCTGATCCTAGTAGTCTTGCTGAAGTACTTCCTCTATGGCCGCATCATCAAAACCATGGACGATCGCGAGCAGAAGATTAAATCTCGCCTGGAGGAAGCGGACGAGAAAAAGCAGGAGGCAACTGCGGAGGTAGAAAAATACCAGGCCAAAGTCCGTGACCTGAAAGAAAAACAAGACCAAAAATTGGCAGAAATGAAAGAAGAGATTGAGCACGTTCGCAAAGAAGATCTAAGGCGAAGCCGAGAAGAAGTGGATTTGCAACGAGTGCGCTGGTTTGAGGCCCTGCAACAGGAGTTGGAAAGCTTCCATGAGGACCTGCGGCAACAGATTGTAGAGGGTATCTTTAAAATATCCGCTCAAGTATTGACTGATTTGGCCGACACAGACCTGCAAGAAAACATTACCCTGGTTTTCCTTAGGCGGTTGCAAAAACTTTCCGTGGCGGAACGTAATAAACTGAACCGGGCTTTGCAGGAATTCCAGGAGAAACCTGTAATTCAAAGTGCCTTTGATCTTCCCGATTCACTACGCCAAACCATTCGCCTAAAGGTACAAGAGTTGTTTCCGCAAACCAACGACATTCGATTTGAACAGAACTCAACATTGCATTGCGGAATCGAACTGAAAGCAGGTGGCTACAAGATTGCCTGGACCATCAACAGTTACTTGGAATCCTTAGAGGAACGGATAACAAATTCAGTCTCCCAACAACTAGACCGCAGCAAGTTCATTCCGGATGCCAAAAATGTTTCAAGAGAACAGCCTCAGTTTACCGGGGATGGGAATTATGGAAAAGACTAATGGCAACCATCTTCGAGAACTGGTAACTCACTCACTGTCTTTAATGGATCGTGTGCTGGAGTCCACCTCCCCGTGTCCGGTTCTCAAGGAGGTCGGCCATGTCGTATCCGTAGGGCATGGAATTGCTCGGGTTAAAGGCCTACCCGGTGTGCGATCCGAGGAACTAGTGTGGTTTCCATCTGGTAAGATGGGGATGGCCTTTAATCTGGATGTGGACGAAGTAGGCGTGATCTTACTCGACCATAGCGAGAGTTTATCCGCAGGAGATGAAGTTCACAGGAGTTTGCGCGTCTTGGATGTTCCTGTTGGCAACTTGCTGCTGAGTCGAGTTACCGATGGGGTCGGCAGACCGTTGGATGGTCGCGGAACTATCCCTGCATCCCAACGACTACCTGTAGAACGGGAGGCACCGGAAATCATGGAGCGATTGCCGGTCACCGTACCCCTGCAAACCGGACTGAAAGTCATCGATACACTTATTCCTGTTGGTAGAGGCCAACGCCAACTCATCTTAGGCGACCGGCAAACGGGAAAAACTGCCATTGCCTTGGATACGATCCTAAACCAGAAAAACAACCATGTAATTTGCATTTACTGTGCCATCGGTCAAAGAGCTTCGGCTGTTGGCCGTGTAGTAGACGACCTGCGCAATCGTGGTGCATTGGAGTACTCCGTAGTAGTCGCTTCAACGGAAAACGATCCCCCCGGTTTGCAATTTGTCACTCCATATGCGGCAATGAGCATTGGGGAAACTTTCATGCACCAGGGAAGGGATGTGTTAGTAGTTCTGGATGACCTCACCCGGCATGCCCGGGCCTATCGAGAACTCTCCCTGCTTCTGCGCAGACCTCCTGGACGCGAAGCTTATCCAGGAGATGTCTTTTATATTCACTCTCGTCTACTGGAGCGGTCAACGCATTTGCGGGAAGAGTTAGGTGGTGGTTCCTTAACTGCCCTGCCGATTTGTGAAACCGAGGCCCAAAATCTCTCTGCCTATATTCCCACCAACCTTATATCCATAACGGACGGCCAAATATATTTGTCCCCCGACCTATTCCAGAAAGGCATTTTACCAGCCGTGGATGTTGGTAAATCAGTTTCCCGCGTAGGTGGTA
>CAZPPD010000867.1:0-2876 GCA_964588185.1 uncultured Alcaligenaceae bacterium
ATAAACTGATCCCCAAAGTAATCAAAACCCGCCGCCGCCATGATGAAACCTCCGCCCGGTTTAGTCGCAGTGTGGTTCGCAGTTGTATCGATACCGGCAAAGCAATTTTGAGTGAGGATGCTTCTTCGGACCAACGGTTCAATCTGAGCCAGAGTATTGCCGACTGCCGGATTCGTTCGGTCATGTGTGCTCCGCTTAAAGGCAAAAGCAGCGAAACCTTTGGGGTAATCCAGTTGGATACCCAGGATCGTTCCAAGAAATTCCGTGAAGATGATCTGAAATTATTGATGGCTGTTACCTGGCAAGCCGCGATTGCTTTGGAAAATGCCCGCATGCTGGAGGAACAAATTGCCCGGGCGGGATTGGAGCGAGATTTAAAATTAGCCCATCAGGTTCAACGAAGTTTCTTGCCCAAAGAGTTGCCCTCGGTTCCCGGCTATGAGTTTTTTGCGTTTTACGATTCGGCAATGGAAGTGGGCGGTGACTATTATGATTTTGTACCCTTACCAAACGGTAAACTTGCCGTCCTGGTTGGCGACGTTGCCGGCAAAGGTGTATCGGCGGCGTTGTTGGCAGCAAAACTTCGCTCGGATGCCCGATTTTCCTTGTTGACGAAGTCCGGACCGGCGGAAATGGTCACCCATTTAAATGATCTAATGGAAGAGGCGGCAGCTCTTGACCGCTTTGTCACTTTGGTAACCGCTTTGCTGGATCCGGTGAATCACACGCTTACCTTGGTTGATGCCGGCCATTGCCGTCCCTTGGTCTTTCGGAAGAACTTGGGAACCTTGGTCGAAGGATTTGAACGCGATTTTGGCGGATTTCCTCTCGGCGTGATGCCGGGTTACATTTACGAATCCCACACCATTAATTTGGGACCGGGAGACTCCTTAGTTTTTTACAGCGACGGCGTTCCGGATGCCCGCAATAAGGAAAATCAGGATTTCCAAGTGGAACAAATAATCGCTGCTCTCCAGAATGCCCCAAAAACTCCCAAAGCGATGGGTGAACGATTAATTGCCAGCATCAGGCAATATGCCGAAGGTGCCAGCCAATACGATGACATTACCCTCGTTTGCGTTGGCAGAAATCCTTAACCAAACTTCATCCCAAGATAAGACCCGAAGATTCTCTTCTTCCCTTTGAGGTCTTTTTCTGGTCTACGACAACAACGGAAATAAACAGAGGCGCAAATCCCTTATGGCAACTTTTGAATTCTCCAACTACGACGGTTCCCAAGAATTTATTCCCCTTTCCGCCGAAAATGCCTTCGACAAGCTGTCGGAATACATGATGGAATACGGGGAATATGTTCTTCGCCAACTCGAACGAATGGATGATGAGGAGTCGGAAATTCTGAAGATGCTCCTCAAAGAAGGTTACCTGGAAAAGGACGAGCAAGGAAACATTGTGGTTTCTCCCAAAGGTATTCGCCGGGTGGAAGACAAAGCCTTGGACGAGCTATTTCAGATCACCCGCAAGGATTCGATGGGAAAACACGAGACGAACTTCAAAGGAGCGGGTCAGGTTCGCCATGAGGATAGCAAGCCCTATGAGTTTGGCGACCCCGTTGCCAACATGAATTTGCACGAAACTTTGAAAAACGCCATGCTCCGCCAAGGCGGCAAAACTCCGCTTACCATCACCGAAGAAGATTTCGTTGTTTACGAGACCGAATACCAAACCAGTTGTGCCACGGTTTTGCTGTTGGATATGAGCGGCTCCATGGACCGCTATGGAAAATTCTATCATGCCAAAAAGGTGGCTCTGGCCATGCAGTCTCTGGTCCGCGGCCGGTACCAAGGCGACACGTTGAAAATCATCGGCTTTTACACATACGCTTCTCCACTGACGGAAAGAGGATTGATTCGCTCTTCACCCAAACCGGTTAGCATATTCGACAGCCGAGTGTTCTTGCGCATTCCCTTGGACAATCAACCGGAGTTCGTCCCGGAACATTTCACCAACATCCAAGCGGGCCTGAAATTTGCCCGCCAAGCATTGATGCGGGAACCGGCAGCCAACAAGCAAATCATTTGCATTACCGACGGCGAACCCACCGCTCATTTGGAAGGCCGAAACCTGATCTTGATGTATCCACCACATGAGCGTACAGCGAAGGCAACCTTACAAGAAGTGAACGCCTGCACTCAGGCCGGAATCGGTATCAGCACTTTTGCTTTAATCGAGGACTACTTTTCGTTAGGATTAAGAAACTTCGTGGACCAGATGGCCCGGCAATGCAAAGGAATTGCCGTTTACTGTCATGCCGGCCAACTGGGAAGTTACGTGTTGGACAGCTTTGTCAAAGGACGGCGAACTCGGAAAACCATTGGGAACTAACCATGAGCGATGTTACTACTTTTCCCGAGGAAAAAACCAAAGAAAAACAGGACAACCGCACCAAGCGGTTGCCCCCCTATAATGTCGTCCTCCTAAATGACGACGACCATACTTTTGAATACGTTATCCAAATGCTGCAACAACTCTTCGGCCACCCACCGGAACGAGGATTTCAAATGGCCGTCGAGGTCCACACGCAAGGCCGAGTAATCGTTGACACCACTTCCAAAGAACGCGCCGAATTAAAGCGCGACCAAATTCACGCCTTCGGCCCTGACCCTCGTCTTGAGCGCTGCCAGGGTTCCATGTCTGCAGAAATCGAACCCGCCCCGGGAGCTTGATGAAATGGTTATGCACAACCAGCAATTCAATCAAGGTGAATCCAGGACGGAACTTATGATTCAAGTGTTTAACTTCGGCGGCCATTATTTCCCGCAGTATTAGGAAAACCAGATGACTCAAGAAATAATCACCAAACTTTCCTGCTGTCGATTAATCAATCCTTGGGTTATTAGTCGCTGATATCGAAGGGT
>CAZPPD010000868.1:0-2874 GCA_964588185.1 uncultured Alcaligenaceae bacterium
TTGCACGTCTGTGCGATGAAAATATTCTCAAGTTATGGCACGAGATGTTTTTAGGTCTCGCAATTTGATAATAGAACAAAATTAGGGGGTTCGGTTATACCGGCACGTTTGATGTAGATTCCCTAAAAATCAGAACTTTTCTATTGATTATAATCCCCCTTCCCATAATTATATATCCACATTACCCAATTTATCCTTTTTGCACTGATAGGCATCTTGGTTCAATCCTGAGGGGAGATGGTATGAAGAAATTTGTTTATTTGACACTGGCACTGAGCGCCATGTCAATGGTAACGGTTGAAGCTTTTGGTTTCGGCCACCGCCGTTCCCGCGGTTGCGGCGGATATGTTTCCAGTGGTTGTGGGACGACTTCCGGGGTTACTTGCAACTATGTTCCGCAAACCGTAACCACCATGCAAGCCGTCACCAAAACCCGCGTGGTCAAGCGAACGGTTAACAAAACCGTCAGTAAAGTGGTTGAAGAGCCTTATACCTACACGGTATATGAGAGAGTTACGAACCCCGAAAAGCGCACCCGTACGGTCTACCGTCCGGTCACCAAGGAAGTGACTTACAACTACAACGTTTCGGTTCCTTACACCGTTCAGCAGAAAGTACAACAAACTTATTACACCACCGTTGCCAAGAAGGTTCCTTACACAGTAAATGTTTGCGTTCCTTACACCGAGCAACAAACCGTAAAGCGAACCTACTACACTCGCGTTGCGAAAAAGGTTCCCGTTTCTTACAACGTTTGTGTTCCTTACACTGTTCAGGAACCTCGCACCGTCACAAGCTACAAATGTGTCGCTCGTCAAGTAGTTAGCTACGCCTCTGCCGGCTGCATGGGTGGCATCGGCTGCTGTGCAAATTCTTGCGGTTCACCTTGTGCCCCAACTCCTGTTTGCACCACCGTTTATGAACGCGTTCCGGTTACCCAACAAGTTATGGTTAATGTTACTCGCTACAAAACCGAAACCCGTCAAGGTACCCGCACCGTTTATGAATGCGTTGCCAACACCAGAGATGTGGTTGTAAATGTTACCCGTTACAAGACGGAACAACGTCAATATCATCGCACCGTTCACGAGTGCGTTCCGCAAACCCGTGAAGTTACCGTTAACGTGACCAAGTACAAAACCGAAACCCGCCAAGGCAAGCGAACGGTTTGTGAGATGGTTCCTTCGAAAGAAGAATACACGGTTCACGTGGTTTCCTGCCAACCAGTAGAGAAAAAAGGCGTTCGCCGCAAAGTTGTGTATGAAACCGTTCCGACTGAAGTCGAAGTGACCGAATGCTACACCGAAATGGTTCCGGTTACCCGCACGGTAATGGTTCCGGTTTACTCTTGTGGCGGTGGGGTTGCTGTAGGGGCTCACTATAATGGCTGCACTTCCGGTGGTGATGCTCATCCTACGCCGGTTATGCCTCACGCTCACTAAAATTATGTGATTGACTTACCTCCTCGACGATTCTTAGAGCCGATTCCTGGAAATGGGATCGGCTCTTTTTTATTTCCTCTGGCCGGTTAGTAAACTAATGCCTTTCCCGGCTGGTTTGTATCATACCAAACCGGGTCTCGGTGCAGATTTTCATCGTTGGAAGAGAAAGGCTTCTAACCACTCCCATTAATCCTGCTAAACTAATAGAACTACGATTGTACGTTCCTAAACAGCAACAAGTTGTGGAAGACCAGTAACAATAGTGAAAACGAATGGGATTAAGCCAAATAAGGCAGCAAGAAAGAAACCTTTGCTAAAGATTAGGTGTCTACCTTTAAAGGGCTGTAAATGATCTTGGAGTGCACCCCACCATGGCGTTGAAATTGGAAAATCTTCGAAATATCGGCATCATCGCTCATATTGATGCCGGTAAAACCACCACCACCGAGCATATCCTCTATTATGCCGGTGCCAAACACAAATTGGGTGGGGTCGATGAAGGTACGACGGATACGGATTACGACGAGGAGGAACAAGAACGCGGCATAACTATCTACAGTGCTTGTGTGCCATTCAAGTGGTTGGATTGCACGATCAATCTGATCGATACCCCCGGCCATGTTGATTTTACCGCAGAGGTAGAGCGCAGTTTACGGGTCTTGGATGGGGCGGTTTGTGTTTTTGATGCCCAGAAATGCGTGGAAGCTCAATCGGAGACGGTTTGGCGGCAGGCCAATAAGTATAAAGTTCCCAAAATGGTCTTTGTCAACAAAATGGACGTCGTGGGTGCGGATTTTCCCAATGTCGTCAAGGAAGTGACTGAACGTTTGGAGGGAAAACCCGTCCCCCTTACTATTCCAATCGGTAGCGGCTCGGTCAAAGACAGCTCCCGGCCTTTCGAGGCAATCATCGACCTGTTGGAAATGAAGGCGATTTACTTTGACCGGGATAAAAGCGGAAAGGCACTTACCAAAAAGGAAATTCCCGAAGACTTGTTGGCGGGGGCCTTGGAATGGCGAGAGAAATTATTCGATGTCTTAACCGAGCATGATGAAGAAGACCAAATCACTTCGGCTTACCTGGAAAAAGAAGAGATTTCCATTGATACCTTGCGAGCAGTTATCCGCAAGCAAACCTTGGCCCTGCAAATCCAACCCGTCTTTTGTGGCTCCGGACGAGAGCACATTGGCATCCAGCCTTTGATGGACGCAGTATGCTGGTATTTGCCTTGTCCCTTGGATGTTCCCCCGGTCAAAGGAATTAATCCCAAAAAGAAGGATCAGGAAGAAACTCGCAAACCCGACCCTAAAGGCCCCCTGTGTGCCCTAGTCTACAAGATAATCAGCAGCCCTCACGGAGATATGTTTTTCCATCGGGATTATTCCGGGACGCTCAAAGCCAACAGCCGGGTTTGGAACTACGTCCGGGAGTG
>CAZPPD010000869.1:0-2861 GCA_964588185.1 uncultured Alcaligenaceae bacterium
TGTAGATCCTTCAATGTTTTCTGATTGCAATTCGTTCGTTTAGAAACAAAATTAGAATTCCGGAGTTTAATTATATGAGGTGAGAATGTGAGTTGTTGAAGATTGCGTTCTTATTTCCTAGCCGTATTTAAAAATGAATTTCCCGGAGCCATACACATGCTTAAACTATGCCCAACTCTCATCCTTATATGTGTTTTTACACCCAGCCTCAGTTCCGCCCAACCACCCCGAGCGCCCAAAGATGTAATTGTTCATCGCAATTTGGAATATGTTGAAAATGGCCATCCGCGCCACCGCTTGGATTTATATCTCCCAAAAGGTGCCAAAGAAAAACTACCTCTGGTAGTGTGGATTCATGGGGGCGGTTGGAGACAAGGCAGTAAAGATCGATGCCGAGCTGCATTTCTGGTGAAAAAGGGATTTGCTGTCGCGAGTATCAACTACCGGCTCAGTCAGCATGCCATTTTCCCAGCTCAGATTGAGGACTGTAAAGCTGCCGTTCGTTGGTTACGGGCGAATGCGAACCAATACAATTTGGATGGAGATCACATCGGTGTCTGGGGCGCTTCGGCAGGTGGTCATCTCGTGGCTCTCCTTGGGACCAGCGGTGGGGAGAAGGAACTGGAAGGCAAAGGCGGGAATCTCGACCAATCCAGCCGAGTCCAAGCCGTCGTCGATTGGTTTGGCCCGACGGATTTCACCAAGATGGGCGGTTGGCACAATGATGCGAAATCTCCAGAATCGAAATTACTTGGGGGGCCGGTCCAACAGAACAAGAAGAAAGCCGCCCGTGCCAACCCGATAACCTATGTCACCAAAGATGACCCGCCATTCCTGATTGTCCATGGAACCAAGGACAAACTCGTTCCCCTCAGTCAAAGCACGATGTTGGTTGACGCGTTAAAGAAGGCGAAAGTTGAAGTCACTTTCGAAAGGCTTGAAGGAGCCGGGCATGGCGGCCGCCAATTTGGATCCCCGGAACAAATTCGCAAGATCGAGGCGTTCTTTAACAAACATCTGCGGAATTAACGTTGGACTTGCAACCTCGGGGGAGCATTTTCCGAAACTCGAAGTCGCTCTTGGGTATTGCCACTTGCATTCCGGACGAGTTTCAACAGCCAGTTGGATCCGGGAGGGATGCTAAGTCCGATGGTAAGAATCGCACACAGGGCAATAGCCACAAATCCCGGGATAGTGCCTTTTCGTTGCGGCGGTTCAACGGGAGTTCGCAAATACATAGCGGCAATGATCCGTAAATAGTACCAAGCTCCAATCGCCGCATTGATCACACCAAGGAAAGCCAACACTCGAAATAAAGTGACATGCCCTGCCGAAGAAACGCCGACGGCACCAAAGAAGATCAACAGCTTCCCGGTAAATCCTGCGGTGAAGGGAATGCCGATCAAGCTAAACAGAAAGAGGACCATCAATAATGCAATTCCGGGATGAGATTTACTCACTCCGGCCAAATCATCCACCGTTTCGACCGGCCGCTCGTCGGAGCTAAGGTAAGCGAGAACGGCAAAAACTCCAACCGTCATTGCTCCATAAGCCACCAAATAGAAGAGTAAAGCCTCTATCCCATCCGGTCCGGGGGAGCCGCCTTGCAGCAGTGCCGTTTGGCGAAGGTAGGGAGCCGCTGCCAGCCCAATTAACATATATCCCGCATGAGCAACACTGGAATAGGCAAAGATTCGCCGCAGGTTATTTTGCAAGAGAGCAAGCATGTTGCCCAGGAACATGGTGATCGCCGCCAAGAACCAAAGCAGGATGGGCACCTGGTCGCTCAAACCCATGCCGATGGGGATAACTCGCGCCGTAATTTCCGGCGGCAACACAAACCCGAAGATGCGGACGATAGCGACAAAGCCCGCTGCCTTGGGAATAAAGGCCAACACCGCAGCCATGACGTTAGAAGTTCCTTGGTACACATCGGGGGCATAAAAATGAAATGGCACTGCGGCAATCTTGAAGCCCAATCCGCCAATTACCATGATTACTGCGACCAAGGCTATCAATGGCTGATCGCCGATGCCGTCCAGATCATGCAAAGTGTGCAGCAATACCGAAAGGTTGGTGCTTCCGGTGAGCCCATATAGGTAACTGAAGCCGAACAAGAGAATACCCGATGAGAAGATACTGAGCATGAAATACTTGAGGGAAGCTTCTTGCGATTGGTCATCATGTTTGGGCAGGTACAACATAATATAGGTTGGGATGCTGATCAGCTCTAATGCCAGGAAGAAGGTAATTAACTCGTTGGCGGCACCGGTTAATGACAACCCGGCCAGGACAATGAGCAAACAGCCGAAAAAATCCCCGGCATAGGCATCCTCAATTTCGTTCCAGCTAAAAAAGACAAAGATGACCCCGGAACCTAAGGCCACAAGGCGAATGTAATGGGCTAAGGCATCTTCCAGGAGTGGGCTTACAAATACACTGTAAGATTCCAGCGGAGTTCTGGCCAAGGGAATGAGGCAAGCAGCAACAATGATCCCAACCAGGGAAACTATCCCCCAAAGGTGCCGCTTTGGGCGGAAAGCTCCACCGAGAAAGACCACACAGGCTGTAACCACCAACACAATTTCCGGAAGGATTAAATGGAAGCTGTGGACCAGATTGGCAACGAAATTTCCTTCATCCACCAGCAATTCCCTCAACTTTCGGCGTACATGAAACTCAATGGAGGTAACCAAACAATGACGTTCAGCTACAACAGCTATTCCTTACTTCTCTACTATTTTTTCACCATCCATGGGCGATGTCGTAACAGCTTCATCCTCAAAGGAGTCTGGGCTTCTATTTTCTACCAGGCGAGTGACAATATTGATGTCCGGTTCTGCGACATCGATCACTGGTTG
>CAZPPD010000870.1:0-2860 GCA_964588185.1 uncultured Alcaligenaceae bacterium
TATTCCTTGCCAATGAAATTTCCATGCTCTACCAGGTCATTAGCGCCGTGAATATTAACTGCGAACCTGGTGCCGAAGAAGCTGAAGAGGTTCTTGCTGACCACGGCAGCAACTTCGTCATTTCTTTTGATGATGAAAGTGGGTTTGAGGGCCCAAATCTTCCGGGTGATGGTGGCCAGGAGATTCTTGTCCATATCCCGTACGTCAAAATGCTTGGCAAAAGAGAGTAACTTGGCCTCAATCAGGTAGTGATCCTGTTCATTTTCATCCTTGATGGTAAAAGCGCCACTGAGGCTGAATACCTTTTGTTTCATTACGTATTTCATGGGGTTGCCCGCTTTTTTGGATGAGGTGGTGATCATTGGTTACGATAGCAATCCGGCTTGGATATGAAAGGCTCCGGCAAAATAAAGGCAGGGCTTTACCAGAGATTATTCCACTGGCGGGTCCAAGCCAACCAGTCCGAATGCCAAGCGGACAAATTCTCGAGCCAATGTGTTTGCTTTTTCGTCAATTTGTTGACAAGTCATTAGCCATTCGGATTCCGGCAAGTCGGAAGGGCAGGGACCGGAAGAGACCTCGATGTAGGCTTTGGCTTTGGGTTCCGTACCGCTGGGGCGAAGGGCGATGCGGGCATTGTCTCCCAAGTAAAAGACGAGGAAATTGCGGGCAGCAAAGTCCGTGGCTCCTTTGTAGGGGCCCATCCAATTCTCTTCGTTGCGAAGATCCTCAAAGTGGGTTACGGCAAAGCCCCCAATTTCTTTCGGAGGAGATTGCCGGAGTAAGTCCAGCATCTTGGCCATGTTTTGCTTGCCTTCAATCCCCGCCATGACGACCGGTTGCAGCAGGTTTTGGAAATAGCCATATTCATGGAAAAGATCTTCCAAGTATTGCGTTACCGATTGGCCCTTGCGCTTGGCATCCAACGCCAATTCGGCAAAAACCAATGCCGAAGCCCCGGCATCTTTGTCGCGGATCTCGGGAGTAAGCAAATACCCGTGGCTCTCTTCGGTCCCAATCACAAAATCCGCCGGTGACCCCTGAACATCTTCATAAACGCCGCTTTTTTCCAACTGCCAGATAACGTCCGCAATGTATTTGCAGCCGACCAGGAGGTTCTCCACTAACTGTGCGCCGAATTGGCGAGCGATACGGGCAACCAGGTTGGTAGTGACCAAGGTTTTGATCACAATCGGTGAGGCGGGCAACATGCCCGATTCGGAAAGCTTCTTTAACTTGAAATGGGTCAGTAAGGCCCCAATTTCATTGCCGTTCAGATAACGCCAGCGCTCGGAACCCAAGCCCAGGGGTGCCATGCCGCCCAAACGGTCTGCATCCGGGTCCGTCCCCAAGACTAAATCTGCTTGCTTTTCGATTGCCAACTCTTCTGCCAAATCCAGGGAGACCGGGACTTCAGGATTGGGGGACTTGTTGACATTGGGGAACTGCCCATTGGGCTCCATCTGCTCCTGCACGGGAAGGCAGGTGAATCCCGATTTGGTCAGCACTTCCATGGCAGACATTCCGCCGACTCCGTGCAAGGGAGTGAAGACGATTTTGATTTCCCCGCTGCGGGGTTTGGCTACCAGGGATTGCTTGCAACAAAGTTCAATGTAGGCATCATGCAAGTTCTCTTCGATGAAATGAACTCGCTTTGAACGGACGGCTTCGGTCCACCGAATCGATTTGATCCCGGTTACCTGGTCCACCAACTCCGCCATAATTTGATCTTCGGGAGGAACCGGCTGAGCTCCGCGTTCATCATAAAATTTGCCGCCATTGTCATCGGGTGGATTGTGGGAAGCGGAGATATTCAAGCCGCCGTGAGCGGATAAGCGGCGGATGAAAAAGCTGAGTTCCGGAGTCGCCAGGAAACGGGTACTTTCCTCTGGGAGGATGTAGCTTTCAATATTGTTGGCTGCGTAGACTTCGACCGCATGGCGAGCAAAATCACGAGAGGACAAATGGAGCACTGGATTGGGAAGATCGTCGCAGTAATTTCGGCGGTTGTCCTCAAATTGGCGGACATCATACGCGACCACGACTTTTAAGGGATGAATTCCGGGAAAGCGTTCTTTCAAATACTCGCAATGACCTTGCACACTCGCCCCAAGGGTCCACAAATTCATCCGATTGGGACCTATGCCCACAGCCCCCCGCCGTCCACCGGTGCCAAACGGCAGGATCTGATAAAAGCGATCCAACAGCCCCGACCATTTCTCTTCTTGGATCAGCCATTCGAGCTGGGGTCGATAAGCGGCAAATTCGGGTTGGCTTAACCATTGCTCGAGGTATTTTCCGGCTTGTCCGATTGCCTCTTGAGGAGCATCGCAAGTAAGAATTCCATTTTTCGCCTTGGTAACCAGTTCCATTTAAAGATCTTTCCTTTGAGGGAATATACTGCCGTTTCTGGATATTTATATGATCTTGTGGCTTCTTCGGCTCAAGAGGGGTGGGAGCAATAGGTTTGCATAGCTGTCTTGGAGCGGTGAATGAGTTGGCAAGTCCGCCATTACTGCGGTCGAGTTGCGAAGGGCTATTCTTCATCAGACGGAAGATTTTAGTCCGCGCCCATAAAACCTCGGACAACTGCGACAATTCCCAGGACAAAGAGAACCGGTGGGTAGAAAAAGATCCAGCCAGCAGCCAGCCCCACCACAAACCAGATCACTGCTCCGGCCATCATGCCAAGCCCGGCGAGAATTCCGGGATTGACAGAAATTCCCGAGTATTCGCTTTCTGATTGGCGTTTCTTTTTTCGCCTTTTCCTTGGTTTGGGTCCTTCCGGAATGTAATTGGGGGACGATTCCGGTGTCCACGGATCATTATGATACCCTGGTCCCTAGCCGGGTTCAGCATT
>CAZPPD010000871.1:0-2859 GCA_964588185.1 uncultured Alcaligenaceae bacterium
CAACAAACCCGGGGCAGACGATTAGACCGTCAGCGTCGATGGTTTGGGTGGGTTGCAAATTTGCTTGTTGACCCAATCCGAGGATTTTACTTCCCTGTATCCAAACATCCATCTTGGCATCAATATTTTGCGAGGGGTCTATGACTCGGCCGTTGGCGATTAAAGTGGTATCCATGGAGAGCTTCTCGAAATTAGTTCAAATCAGAATGGATTCTCCTGGAGAGGAAGTATACAATCAAATCCAGGCAGGACCACACACTTCAAAATATCAAATCGTTTTGCATGGTAATTGGCATCTATCATGCACTCAATTCCGTTGAAGGAGCTTGAGAGATGAAGCGTGTAGCATTTTTTGCGGGCCCGGTATGTCTGGGATTGTTACTGAGTTTTTATTTTTCAATGGGTGGTTTCTGTCAAGATAGTTCCGCGGGAAAGTTTAATTCAGGAATTCAGAAAACCAGCAAGGAGGATTCTCAACAGCATTCTGCACCGAAGAAAACCAAAAAGGCCATCCCTCTCAATCTCCAGCATATCCAGGCATTGCAGAAAAAATTAGAGCTCAAACAGTCAGGGTTATTAGTCCCATTTAAGTTTTCTGAAGGAATTAAGGCCTTGTCGGAGTTGTTAAAGCAGGAAGGCCATCCGGTGGTTTTTTACCTTCACTCCGATTTCTTTCGAGCGGAAAATCCGGATGCTCCTGACATTGAAGAGACAACTATTAAGTTGCCCAGAGTTTTCCGCAAAGCCTCAGTGGCGGAGGTCTTGAGATTGATGGTACAACAAATTCCCACTCGAAATGCAACCTTCATCGTAACCAGAGATGGGGTCCACATTACCACCTTTGAAAGAGCAGCGGTGCCGATGCTGGTGCAGGAAAAAATCCTGGGTTTCTACAGAGAACGGCCTTTGGTGGAAATAATCCAAGAAATCTCCGGTAAAATTGGGTTCACCTATTTTGTGGACGAGGAAGTTCAGGAAAAAATGGAGCAACCGATTACTGTTACTTTCAACAATTCGATGACTGCGGAATCCGCATTGATTTACCTTACTCAGAAAGTTGGCATCGGGGTTTTTGTCAATGAAGACAGCGTGTTTATCACAACCGCCAAAAGGAGTTCTAAGCTAAAGAAGAAATTGTTTAAAAGAATAACCAATACAATGGGAAATGGGTTCGGGTTTGATACAAATGGTTTGGTTCCGGGTAGGTTATATTATTCCATTTTTGATGGAGAAAGATGGCGGGTCCATCCAAGCACAAACATAAGTGGCTTCGATAATATAAACGGACCGAGGTTATTGGGCTAAACAACTCCTTCGCCAAGCCTCCTGGCTTGGCGAACTTTCCTTTGCTTATTGGAAGGGGTTGGTATATGATACTATGTATGATATTGCGATAGGTTGCCTCCCCTAGGGTTCCTCCATGTCACCTAATAATTTCAAAAGAGTCTTTCACGCCTTCAAAAAACGTCTACCCTTCCGTTCTTTTACCCTGGAGCTTATTAACGGCCAATGGGTAGAAGTCAATCACCCGGAAGCTCTCAGTCAACAGGAAGATTTGGTGATTTTTACCAATCCAGGAGGAACTCGGTCCGTTTTCGAATGCGGAGCAGTAGTGCGATTTGTTCAAGGCACCAGCAGTGCTACTAACAGCATCCAACTTCAGGATGAACCTACTCGCACTCAGCGCAAAAACACCAAATCTTAGAGCTAAATCACCCTTCTTGCCTAATGTTTCGTCATTGCCAAGTCGGCAACTCCGCCTTGATTTTACTTTGCCTTAGCTTTATAGCTTTCCATTCGGCAAGGAATTAGCCCCTTCATTTTTCATTGGTTGACGGTCTATGGTCCGGAAAAAGCATTGTCTTTTTGCTTTGGGATTACTGGTTGCCCTAGTTCTTCTGGTTGGTATGGCGGAGGTTTATGTTCGCTGGTACCCACCTAAAGATATTCATTTGTATCTAGGTGAGGAAGCGCCGGTTTCCGGGATCTATAAACCGGATGATCAGTTTGGAATTACCTACAAGGATTGGAATGCATTCTATCAAGATAATGCCTACAAAATGGGCCAATATTTCCCCGCAGTGGTTAGCCATAAAGCTCCCAAGGTCTGGGCGTTCTTCGGGAATTCGTTTGTGCATGCCCATGGGATGTTGGCGGATCAGGTGCGCAAGAAAGTAAAGGACCGGGTCATTTTCAACCTTGGCCGCAATGAGCCGATCTCCATTCGCTTTGCCCAGGTCAAGCTGCTGTTGGATGCTGGGTTGCAGCCCGAACGCATCTTTATGTCCTTCATGCCGGTGGACACCCTAGTCATCGGCAAGTTCCCCTTAAGGACGGTTCAAGTCACTTCCCAAGGTGGATTGACCTACCGCCCTTCTATTCCCCCCGGCGTATTGAGATGGCCGGTCCGCAATAGTCGGATTGCTTTTACTGCTTGGGTGCGAGCAGACCTTCATCGGGGAAATTTTCACTATTCTCGCGACCATCGGTTTGGGCGGATAAACCCGACTCTTCAAAAGGATCTCGAACAACTGTTCGGCAACTTGGCAAAGGTGACTCGGGCTAAAAAAATCCCTGTGACTATTCTCTTGATTCCGGAGTATCGGCAAGTTGTCCGAGGGGAAAGTTTCGGCTTTCAAGATGATTTAGGCAGGTTGCTGAAAGAATTGAACCTGGATTACCTGGATCCCCGCGAAGCTTTTCTTAAGCAACCAAATCCTCGAAGTCTTTACATCCCGGATAGACACCTTTCCCTTGAAGGGAACCAGCTTCTAATGGATCAGCTACTGGACCACCTCCACAAGGCTAACAAAGATCGATTGGCATGCAAAGGAGACAGCCAATCATGAACTTTACCGA
>CAZPPD010000872.1:0-2856 GCA_964588185.1 uncultured Alcaligenaceae bacterium
GTAGTAGAAGATTGGCCCATTGGCAATTACTAACCAGGCGGCATGTGTTACGGCATTGCGGTTTGTCCCCTCCAAATTTCGGGCGATGTCAATAACTTCGCGGATTAAGCTATCGGATTCATATTCTTGGCGAAAATCAGGACTCTGCTTTAGGGATTCTTCCAATGTGATTCCCAAAGTCTTGGGAATCATGGCGGTTAGTTTGTTGACCCTGTCGATGGGAACTTCAAGAACCCGCCCGACATCTTTGATCGCCGCACGAGCCGCCATGGTCCCGAAGGTTCCGATTTGGGCGACGCTTTCTTCGCCGTATTTGTCGCGAACATACTGGATGACCTCTTCGCGGCGGTCTTGGCAGAAATCGATATCAATATCCGGCGGTTCTTGGCGGTTGGGGTCCAGGAAACGTTCGAAAAGCAGGTCATATTCCAATGGGTCGACGTGACTAAGCTTGAGGACATAGCTGACCAACGCCCCACAAGCCGACCCGCGGGCACTGTTGGGAATGCCACGCTCCAAAGCGAAGCGGACAAAATCCCATGTGATCAGGAAATAGCCGGCGAAACCCATGCCGTTGATAATATCCAGCTCGTGTTTTAAGCGGTCGATAGCCTGTTGCGAAGGCTTTCCTTTGTACCGTTCCTGCAGCCCCTGCTCGCAAAGTTCTCGCAGATATTCTTCTGCTGTTTTTTGGTCCGGCGGAGTGAAAACGGGAAAATGCCGGGCTTTAAAATCAATCTCGATGGAGCAGCCGTCTGCTATTTCTTGACTGCGTTTGACGGCTTCTTCTTGTCCGGGAAAATGCTCATACATTTCCTCGGGGGATTTCACATAAAATTGATCGTTACCCAGTTTTAGGCGATTGGTTTCGCTCCTTGATTTGCGGGTGTTTATACACAGGAGAACGTCATGGGCGGGAGCATCATCCTTACTGAGATAATGAGCATCGCAGGTTGCCACTAAGGGCAGCCCTAATTTTTCGGCGATGGCGATGGCACCATCGGCACATTCTTCTTGAATCGCCAAGCCGTTATTCTGAATTTCGACGTAGAAATTGTCCTTGAATACTTTATGGAACCAAACGGCCAGTTCTTCCGCCTCTTTCATCTGGTCTTTGAGGATGTAATCACTGAATTCTCCCGCCGCACAGCCGCTCAAGCAAATTACCCCTTCGCTGTGCTTTTCTATGAGATCCTTGTCTATGCGAGGAACATAATAGTAGCCTTCCAGAAATGCGATGGACGCCATTTTGATGAGATTGCGGAAGCCGGTGATATTTTTGGCGAGCAATGTGAGGTGAAAACCGGCCTCCCCTTTACGCTTGGCTTCGCGTTCGCTGCGTTTTCCCGGGGCGACATAGGCTTCATAGCCGATGATGGGATTTACCCCTTCTTTGGTGCATTCGCGGTAGAACTCGATGGCTCCGTAAAGGTTGCCGTGGTCGGTCAGAGCGATGCTATTCATTCCGCGCTCTTTGACCGTCTTGACCAATTCGGGTATGCGGCTGGCTCCATCCAGGAGGCTATAATGGCTGTGACAATGTAAGTGAGCAAAAGGACGGTCTGCCATGAAATGTCCTCAGGGTTGAAGGTGAAAATTCCTTTTCAACCATGATAGCAAACCGGCAAGCTGAATGGAGAGCAGAAGGAAAATTGGTCAGCCGAATTAACTCCATCAGAAATTCGGCCGATAGCCATTCTTAATTAACATTTTTCGGTTAAGTTGTTGGGAATTGATCAGGTCTAATCTTGCCTTGCAGATATTCCTCGCCTGCTCGATACCGTAAAGACGATTTTGGGTTTTTACCCCCTCTCCTAGTTTTTTCAAGGCTTCCTTTAGGAGGTAAGGGTCTTCGCATTTACTTACCAGGCTTATCAATTTGCTTCGCAAGACGATAAAAGGGCAGCTGGCAGGAATATCAGCTGAATAATTAATCCCTGCCACGACATAGGGGATGGCTTCAACTTGGTTTAGTTTCCTGAACTCAGACATGGCTTGAAATCTCTCGGAACCTGACAATTGATTGGTGTCCGCCAAGATGAAGCGGTCGATGATCCGCCTCATTTTTTCCGGAGATTCAACTTTACCCACGCGGCCTTTCATCACATCCACTGGAACATCCGGATTTTCGGGGATAAATGAATTTTCGCCGGCAGAATTATTCCCAAAAATGTTCGCGGGATATTTGGCCTGGGTCTTGTTCCGGCTAAGAGAAATGAAAAAGAAGAAAAATACCACCAGTATCAGAAAGATCGCTCCCCCGAATGCACCCCAAATCACCCTTTTTCTAATTTGCGGGTTCGTCCAAGAAATCTCGGGCGGTATTGGTTGCAAATTTTCTGAAGTTTGGTTCTCTCGTGGCACCTCCAGCAACGGCACCGGATTTGGTGAAATCGCTGGGGGAACCGTATTTAGACTATTGCAGATTGGACAATAAACCTCTGTACCTGATTTTCGTTTAGCGATGGAAAGAGTTTTCCGGCATTCAAAGCAAGGAAATCTGATCGGCATTTTTTCCCCCTTCATCTCGTGAACTATTCAACTAAGGGATATGCGCCTTTCCTGGAATTTCTTTCAAACCGGAGATTTGGTACAAATATTCAGTATACATTATGCGACAGTGATATAAAGAGATTCCCATGGTTTATTGTCTATTAGATTTAAGAATCTTTTTGATTCCGCCTTAAATAAAGCGGGGGAATCTCTCCAGTTTCAAGGTCACGATAAAATACCTTTTCATGCTTAAGAAGGGTCAGTATAATTTCGTCTATTAGAACGTAAATTGGAAAGGATGAATTCATGGGCGGTCTTCTTGCGTATTGGTGGTTGCCACCACTTCTTAATTTTTTGTTGTTC
>CAZPPD010000873.1:0-2853 GCA_964588185.1 uncultured Alcaligenaceae bacterium
TATATCCGGAAGTGAATTCCCGAAATTGCTCGTGGTAACTATGGAGAGCCAATCACAACTGTTTGAGGTTGTCCTGGCATTGCACCCGCGCTGCCGCTTCGCGCACTTTTTGCACCGCCGGCAGCAACAGCCCTATCAGTAAAGCAATAATTGCAATCACCACTAATAGCTCGATTAACGTGAAAGCGTTGCGGTGGTTCCTCATGAGGCACCTCGGAATCAGAAAATTAAAAGCGCTGCCTAAATATTGTACTTGTGTGAGCAAAAACGGCAATTAGTGCAAAATAATTTTTTATTTAGGATAGACTAATATCCCATCTAGTTTCGTTTATGTGACATTCCCACAACTTCAATGGGGGCTTATTGTTTGTTGAAGGTGGTTCAAATCAAGGAAAACAAATGCCACCACAGGACTAAGAACGCCAATCAAATAACACTCACCCCGGCAACTAATTTTTATCTTTATTGCACTTGAAGAAACTGCAGGGTACGAAAGGGCATTATGTCATTCTCTCGTTGTCCGCATTGCAGTGTTCCTCTCACCCAAAAAGAATCCGCCGGAAAAGTTTGTCCGGTTTGTGGCAAAGGTCTCCGCAAAAGTGGGATCGTTGCCTCAAAGGACCAATCCGTGTCCAGGATATCCATCCAAAACAATTCCAGTCCGGTCAAACCGGACTCCCCTGCACCGGTCGGCCCAAGTCTACCTGCTCCCTTCAACCGGGTCTCGGTAACGTTTGTTGGAGTGTTGAATCTGGTCTTTGGGTGCCTTTTTGCCTGTCTGGGCATTGGCAATTTGTTGGTGGGTGGCTTGGCAGCCGTGCTTTATCAGGAAGGAGTCGGACGGCAGAATCCAAAAGCCTTTCTACCGACATTGAGTGGGGTAATGGCAAAGGTTGGATTTTTACTGTTCCTTATTGGACTTGCCTGGACCATTGCCGCCCTTGGAGTCCTTTATCGAAAAAAATGGGGCCGAGTTCTCATGCTGGTCTTCGCGGTTCCCATCTTCCTCCTGGGTTTGCTGAGTCTGGTGGGTGGTGAGGCAATTAGTCTACTCTTTGGAGTAGTTTTGATTTTGAATGGAATTTTCACTTTTGTTGTTCTGCTGAAGAGAGGATCAGAGTTTTCCGGGACGATGGTTTCCTCTCCCAACTTCGATCCTAGGTAAGTATTTCCGAAACCACTGGAACCATCGCAAGGTCAAAGACGGAGAACGGATGTTAGCAGCGATTAAGGGGATTGAAGGGAAAAGGCTTGGGCCTGAACCGTTCACGCTCCTGCCGAGCGATTGTATGCCCCTCGCGGGGCCGACTTAAATGCGAACTGGATGTTCGGAAAGACTATCTCTTTTCAGATGCGAAAGGCTTCATCGTTGCGTAATCAAAATCTTTGAAGTTGATGGTGATTTCAGCCCCATTGGTAAAAAGGATGGAGTGGTTGAATTCAGGGGTTTTCCCCGTAAGATCAACCTCCACTTCATCATGTTGCCATTGGAAATTTGAGAGCCTCTTCATCGGCAAAAAGTCATAAGGCTCAAAGGTCAAGCTCACCATTCGATAGTGAAGCACGAGAACTTCTTGAGGCGGCGAATCAAGCTGAAGCTCGATAAAGATGGAAGAATTTCCATTAGGGCCCTGAAACCTGATGGATAATGAATTAAGTTGAGGTGTAAAGTCCAGTAACGTGGAATTGAACCAAGGTAAAGATGACCCTAGCACTGTTGCATCATGCAAATAAAAATTATCCTGCATTTCAACAAAGCGTGCGGGCAGCTTTTTTTGAATGCTTGTTAGATGTTTGCGATATTTGTCGGAAAGCTCTTCTAGTTCGTCCTGAGCTGCAATGGCGACCTCATCATCCTCAGAGGCGAAGCGTTCAAGAAGGTTCTGAGTAAAGAACTTCATTTCTTCCTCGCTTTGAGATTGGATGTCTCATAAAAACTGTGCCCGCTTGGCGGGGGCGATTGTTGTTGAAAATGGGGTAACGCGGAAGGTCCAGCGTTTGAATGCGGGAAATGCGGCCTGTTTTGCCCAACCTGGTTTTCGATTTGTTGAGCAAGCTTTCGATTAGCCAAACGGTCATCTCCGCGAACAACAATGTCGTTATTTTGCTTCCGCTCTGCAACTGCAGTTTGTTCATCAATCTCGTCACCATACTTGACCGCACCGGAAGCACCGCTTACACGAGTCGCCTTATGAATCGTACTTTGCGTAGCAGAAGCCTTTGGAGATTTCTTTGACTTCGCTTTCCGTGTCACGTGCCCGCCTCTCCTAAAAACGCGAAAGCATCTTAACATATTAACAAGGAGCACTTTGCGCGTCCAGATGTTTGCGAGGGGATCGTTGATATGCTTACTTATGTAAGTCGATAGAAGAAAGCGAGCGGCACTGATATTTTCGAGAGCAGTATCAGGATCGCCGCTCGCTCTCCGGCTGCATCGTACCCGCCGCCTTTGCCCTCCGCAATCGCACGCAGCACCTTCCGGTCAGGCAGGCCGTTTTCCAATTGACCCACCCCACCCGCCGCCCTCAGGTGATGACGTACCTGCTCGGCTACATCGGGGGATGGCAGCAAGGCCAGCGGAAGATCAAAGAGTAACCGACGCTCAGACCAATAGGGCTACCGCTAATTCTCGCCCCTGCGCACGATACCAATCGTGTTGGTCATTCCAAAGTTGTTCGTCACCTGCTATCCATAATTCTCTTGCGGCCAGAGCAGTTTCTTCTTCAAACATCCCATGTAGAAGAGGGTGAAAACCTGGGGCGGCGATATGGTTGTTCTGCTCAAGCTCTAATGCAAAGCGTTGTATAGTGTGCCAAATAGCAGGCAAGTCCAACAATTCCCTTGCCCATCGGC
>CAZPPD010000874.1:0-2851 GCA_964588185.1 uncultured Alcaligenaceae bacterium
CCGGGAACAACCCCGTGTACAACGCCCCCGATGCGGCCGCTATCAACTTCCCGTTCCGTCCAAGTGCTGCGTACTTGCGCATCAGGCCATCCCAGTGAAACTTTGCAGGTTCATTGTCGGCCGCACAGATACCAATGTCTGCGGATGCAACCGCTTTGGTTATTTCCTCTTGCCTGGCGGGGTCCAGCAAGTCACAGATGAGCAAATCAATCGGTAGATCGGGGCGGCGTTCGGAAAGCCACTGCTTGGCGAGTTCCGCTTTGGGCTCTCCGATCGCAGATTGAGGGAAAAGATGGCGCTCGACATTATGGGGCTTATAAATGTCCGGTTCGATGATCGTGACTTTGTTGATCCGCGAATCTCGGCCCAAGAGATCCAACACCGGCATCCCGCCACTACCTACGCCAACTTGAATTAAATGAGCCATTAAACTTTCCAGCCTTTATCCATTTGAGAACGCACCCAATCTTGGAATTTCCGCAGGTGCTGGGTTTGGCCTTCATTCTTGTTTATACCAACAAAGGAGGCGAATTCTTTGATAGGAAGAAAAGGAAATGCTTTGCTTTTCTCCTTCTCTTTGTAAACACCTTGGGGATTGAGTAGACAAACGCGGAACGATTCCTCATCGCAACGCCAAACTTCCGGAGCTCCTAAGCTTGCATAAAGGGCCATTCGGTCAAGAGCGCTGCGGCTGATTTCAACTTCAACAACCAAGTCAGGTGGGGGATCAACCGCAATATCAATATTGGTTCGGCCCCTAATTTTTGCTTCGTTGGCAATCCAATAACACTCGTCCGGCTCAAAACCCCGCTCCAAATCTTTTCGTTTGGAGGTTATGGAACCGTAACCTGCAATTTCGATTCCTACAACCAATGCCATGGTCTCGATCAATCGTCCAATAAATGTCTTAAGCCGCTCTTGCTCTGGGGAAACTGTCATGAGTTCCAACTCCCCGCGGTCATAGGTCCTCCGAATGTGGCGGTCGAGTAGCAGGTCCCCGAAACTTTCGTAGGTGTCCCAATCAATCCCGGAGATACGGAATCGTTGTTCCTCGGGGATGGCAGGCTTTTTGGATTGGGCGGGTTTTGCGGATACAGTAGCCATGATAATTGTTGTTGCTTTGGTTTACCTTGCTTCGGGCAAAGGCCAGTCGCCGGTCTCGTGCCAGATCTCATAGCAAGCCAACCAGCGCCAGGCTGCTTGGATCGCGAACACACAGGTGTATTTGGCCGAATCCCACTTACTGGATGCTTGCGAACTCCCTTGCCGCCACATGCATAACGTTTGGCCTTCCAAAAGATGAGGGCAATGCTTGAGGGGAGTTAGGACCTTGGTTTCCGGGGGAACGGTGGGGTAGTTGGGCCCCAAGCGAGTTTCTAATTGATAAATGTTGTGCCCGGGCTTGAGACAGTAGCTTAAAATCAACCCGGCACCGACTTTTTTTACTTGGATTTGGAAATCCGCTTCGCGTTCCGAATTATAACGCTCGATGATCGGAATTTCCGTGGTCAATAGGCGACGTTTGCCTTCTTCGCTGTCTAAAAGTCCCATAGTTTTAATCAAGAAGCGGATCTGGAATTGCGTCTACAAATGAGCATTGCGGATTTCGGATTCCGAATAACCCCACTCCATTCCGTTGAGCCTATCCGCAATTCGAAATCCGCAAGCAGCCATCTTAGTAATGGCAAGGAACCGATTTAATCGCGGAGATTACCTCATCTTCTTCGCTAATCTCCGAACTGGAGCCGACAAAACTGGTGTCACGGCTATCCATCAGAATAGGCCGGTCTGATTCTGCGTTCCCTCGCAAAGCAGCGATTAATTTTTGCCGTTCCGTGTCATTCAATGGTCGAAAATCCATCGACGTTCTCCCTTACAAAGGATCAGCTAAAAACCGGCCACCTTTCTAGTTAGCCAGTTCCGCCAGGATTAAATAAACAGCCCGGTCCAACCGGGACTCCTCGGGATCGATCTCGCGGAGATCTTCTCCCCGTACCACATAGTAACGCACTCCCTCCTCATTTAACAAGAGCGAGAGCTTTTCCTTCGCGTCGGCCAGACCCAAATCTACAACCAAATTTGTTTTGCCGGCAATGCGAAAGTGGATTTTTTTCTGCTGCAAACACAAGCGTTCCAAGGCGTCGGCATGCTTTTCGATCAGCGGCCACACCGGCCGGAGGGGCAAAGCGACATCCGGGCCCAACGTCAAATCTACTTCCAAAGGTTTGTAATTGGAATCATTTTCGTGGAGCGAATACCAGGATAAACACAATTCCCCCATGCATTGGCGATGCTTTTGCGGTTGATGGGAAATCGGGGTGCCGTTGTTATTGCTGCCGGCGTCGGCCGTGCCGATGCCAAAGATTCCTTCTCTTCCCCGCAATTGTCCTACCCATTGCGAATCGCCCCGGTAATCCCCCTGGCTGGGGTGGCGTAAACTTCCCGGATGGGTGTGAAAGACACCTAGTACTTTTAGTCTTGGATCCCATCGGCGAATAATGCGGGAAGCAAGTGCTTGACCATTGCTGTTGAAGTGGACATGAGCAACCCCCGCATCGCGTTTGGCACCGGCTGGAAGTGTTGCCAAGACGGTCGCTTCTTTTTCCTCACGAACACCCAATAGCAACCAGCCAATTTCTTCCTGGCCCCGGAAGCTTTTGCGGTGCTCGGCGAATTCCTTCAGGATGGTTCGATTCACTTCGTCCGTTAGCCAAACCCGCTGCAGCCGGGAAAATTCGATCAGCGGTTCGCTTTGGGGTTGGGGAATGGGGGCCGGTGCTCCATTGGCGATGAAGGAGCGATGTAAGTCGTTCAACAAACGCCCGGCGGAATTAACCAACGCCCGCAGCAT
>CAZPPD010000875.1:0-2840 GCA_964588185.1 uncultured Alcaligenaceae bacterium
TGTGGTTTTCATGGAAACGGTCGGCATGAAGCCAATCCTGATTCATGGTGGGGGGAAGGCCATCGATCAGGCTATGGCCGCATCGGGACTTCAGCCCCGCAAGGTTCAAGGACGGCGTTACACGGATGAACAAACCTTGGAGATTGTCGTTCGGGTCCTCTTGAAAGAAATCAATGCTAAGATCGAGAAGCAGATCCGGGAAATTGGCGGCCGGGCCGTCGGCTGCCATCTTGGTTCCTTCCAGTATCTCTTTGGCGAAAAGTTGGTTCTGAAGGACGACAACGGAGTTCCGGTGGACCTTGGCAGGGTGGGCAAAATCGCCCGTGTGGATCAACCTTTGATTGAAGACTTTTGTGCGGCCAGTGTTGTTCCCGTAATTCCTTCCTTGGCTGTCGACAGCGAGGGAAACTGGTTAAATGTCAATGCCGACACGGCAGCAGCAGCGGTTGCAGCCCATTTAAGAGCGGAAAAGCTGGTGTTTTTGACCGATACACCCGGGATTTTGCTGGACCGAAATGATCCGGAGTCTTTGATTCGAAGTTTAAATGCGGATCGTTGCCGGGAACTGATTCAAAACAAAGTTATAGCCGAAGGCATGATTCCCAAGGTGGAAGCCTGCTTGGAAAGCCTTCATGCCGGGGTCCGCAAAACTCATATTATTGACGGCCGCCTGAGACATTCACTATTGTTGGAAATTTACACGGATCGAGGTGTGGGGACACAGCTCATTCACAACCAAGAAACTGGACAATTGGGTTCTTAAACAGTGAGGATTTTATGACCACCACGGCCACTTCTTCTCAACAAACCATGGATATGTTCGAACGCTACGTAATTCAAAATTACAAACGCTATCCGGTTTGTCTGGTTCGTGGCGAAGGTTCCACTGTATGGGATGCCGAAGGAAATCAATACCTGGATCTCTTCCCGGGTTGGGGGTGTGATCTGATCGGCCATTGTCCTCCCCGAATCGTGGAGGCAATTCGCGAACAGATTGGCCAACTGATTCATGTCCCCAATACCTGGTACATGGAAGCCCAAGGACTGTTAGCCAAAGCACTCAATGAACGCAGTGGTTTTGATGGGCGGGCGTTTTTCTGTAACAGCGGCACCGAGGCGATTGAAGCCGCCATCAAGGTTGCCCGCCTAAATGGTAAACCCGGTCGCTACAAGATTATCACGGCGATGAACAGTTTCCATGGCCGAACCATGGGAGCCCTTAGTGCTACCGGGCAACCCAAATATCACCAGGGATTAGAGCCCATGCTGGCGGGTTTTTCCTATGTCCCTTTTGGGGATCTAGATGCGGTTGGCAAATTAATTGACCAGGAAACCTGCGCTATTCTCGTGGAGCCAATTCAGGGCGAGGGGGGAATTAACATCGCACCGGATGGCTACCTTGAAGGGCTTCGGGAATTGGCCGACCAACATAATCTGGTGTTGATCTTTGATGAAGTGCAAAGCGGCATGGGACGGACCGGAAAATGGTTTGGCCACCAGCATTGGCCGATTACCCCGGATGTTGTTACCTTGGCCAAAGCATTAGGCGGCGGCATTGCTATCGGTGGATTACTTGCCAAGCCGGAGGTGGGCGAAAAATTGGTCCCCGGGACTCACGCGGCAACTTTCGGCGGCAATCCTATTGCTTGCCGGGGAGCCTTGGCAACGATTGAAACCATTGAGGATGATGGCTTGTTAGACCGAGCTACGGGAATCGGGGAACAATTCCGGCAACGATTCCAAGCCATGAAAGGTAATTGTCCCTGGATTCAAGAAATTCGCATTCTGGGAGCAATGATCGGCGTGGAACTTTCCACGGATGGATCCCCTATTGTAAATGAATGCCTTCGCCGCCGATTACTGATAAATTGCACCCACGGAACGGTTCTGCGTTTGCTCCCCGCTCTAACTCTGACGGACGAGGAATTGCATCAAGGATGTGACATCCTGGAAGATGTTTTAACGAATTATCAACCGGGATAAGGTGGGGGCTTGGCACAACCGGAGATGGCAAACAATCTTGTGGCTCGTAATTCATTTCGTCCACATATGCCAACACTGAAAAGAAAAAACTTCTTGCAATCTTGCTTCCAGGGCGAGAGGGAATGATTTTCTTTTTTGGCTGATTTCCACGAGAGGGAAATAACATGCGGCATCTTCTTACCTTAAATGATGTGACCGCGGAAGAGATGACTTTCCTGTTCAAGGAAGCAGCTCATTTAAAAGCTGCCCAGCAACGCCGAATCCCGACCCCGATGTTAATGGGACGGGTTCTGGCATTGGTATTTGAAAAGCCCTCGCTCCGTACTCGCGTGAGTTTCCAAGCGGCTATCACCCATCTGGGCGGGACCAGTCTTTTCCTGTCGGGAAATGAAGTGGGAATCGGCTCTCGCGAAAGTGTCCCGGATGCGGCACGGACTTTGAGCCAATATGTCGATGCCATTGTCCTGCGGACCTTCTCCCATCAGACCATCGAAGAATTTGCCGCTTACTCCACTGTTCCGGTGATCAATGGACTCTCCGATTGTCATCACCCTTGCCAGGCTCTGGCAGACATTTTCACGGTCCAAGAGTTATTTGGAGAAGTGGCCGGCCGAAAGATTGTCTTCGATGGGGACGGAAATAATGTTGCCCGCAGTCTGGCGGTCGGCTGCAGCAAGCTGGGGATGAAGTTTGTTCTGGCGGCTCCCAAGGAATACCAGTTAGACAATGGATTCCTGGAGAAATGCCGGAAGGAGGCTTCCGCCCCGGATAATATCCAACAAACCAATGACCCAAAAGCAGCGGTCAAGGATACGGACATCATTTACACCGATGTTTGGACCAGCATGGGCCAGGAA
>CAZPPD010000876.1:0-2839 GCA_964588185.1 uncultured Alcaligenaceae bacterium
CATCATTAATGCAAGCCCGGCAAATGCTGTTACCGAGGTGGGGTAACCGCCATTCCTTCCCGACCAATGTCCATCGCGGTGCTGGTTATCGGCAAGCCATTGGAGTCCTTTATTAACGGTTTCTTGGTATTCCTTTGGGATTGGGTCGGCAGAGGCCGGCGTTGGAAAGAATATCGCCAATCCACAGAGCAGGGCAGGGGATAACAGGGTGGGTTTCATTCGTAATACTCCCAATCATTACGCCGCAGGATATATTTTCCTGCGACGCATTTGTGAAATCGATGTTAGTTTCCTTCAATATTTTCTAAGGCGGTTTTGGCGGCGAGGCGAACGTAGATGCTTTCGTCCTTTAACAGCTTTCGGAGAGCTGGTGCGGAGTCGGCAGCTTTGGAGCCGATTTTCCCTAACCCAAATGCTGCCCATTGGCGAAGATAGCGGTGTTCCGATTGAAGTGCTTTGTTTAATTCCGGGATTGCTTCGGCAACAGCAGATCCGATTTCGCCGATTGCTTGGGCAGCTTGGCCGCGTAAGTCGGGATCATTTTTCTCATTGCTTAGGGTGTCAATCAGAATCGGCACGGCGGCTTTGGCTTTGGCTCCAAATCGACTAAGAGCAAAAATTGCTTGCTGTTGGATATCGGGATCGTCATTCTTGGCTACAATTTCCTTCAAAGCGGTAACTGCTTTTTCGGACGGTTGGGGCAAGTTGCCGATAAGAAGGACTGATTTTTGGCGAACACTTTTATCTTTGTCCTGAAGTCCCTTTAGAACCAGCACCTCCGCTTTTCCGCCAATCTTACTGCAGGTGTAGATGATAAGAGATTTGAGAGAGGAATCGGCATCAGTCATCATCTTTTGCAAAGGCGGTACAGCGTTTTCAGCACTGCTGCCGATCTTTGCCAAGGTATCCAACGCCAAGTTATGACAAGTCTCATTGGGAAAGGAGCGCGGAATGAGAAAATTTCCGCTCGTTGGCTGGGTTAGTCCGGGAATGGGACGGGAAAAGAGAGTACTCGGTCCCGATTCGTTCGGTTGGTTGAGTATTCCGACCAACCACGGGACGGCTGTTTTGGCTTCTTCTTCATAGTTGCCCAAAGCGACAATTGCATTCCAGCGGACATTCTGATCCTCGTCTTTCAGAGCGGAGACAAGAGCAGGAATTATTTTTTCTTTCGGTGTCCCTTGAGTTTCAAGAAGTTCGATCGCATAAGCACGGAAGTCAGGGTTTTTGTCTTGAACCAGTTCCATAACGAAAGAAAGAGGCAACTTTTTCTCGCCACTATTAATCTTCATGAGAGCTGAAATGGCCAGACGGCGGTTTTCCGTTTCTCCTTCTCTTGCAATTCGGAGAAGGTCTTTCCGCGCCGGTGCGGCGTGGTTTCCCAAGCGTGCCAGGGATTCCAGGGAAATTTGTTTGGTTTCCGCATTTTTGCTCTGAAGGCCTTCGGCAAAAATCTTGGCGATATCTTTTGCCTTGGTTGTGCTATTGCTTACCGGATTATTGCCGACAAAGGCTTCGGCAATCCTCACCCGGACGCCGAGGTCTTTGCTGGTCAGCATTTCCTTTGCCAGATCCTCTACTTGTTTTTGGGAAGTACCGACAAAAGAAATCCGGCCGGGGAATGGTGGTTTGAGTATAGTCGCAACGGTTTGGGCTGCGAGTCTTTTGATTTCAATTTCTTGGTTGGCAAAATCGGCGGCTAGGGTTTTGGCCATCTCGGCGGAGAATTGAAATCGCAAGCTGATGGCCTGCATAGCATACAAACGCAGGTAAGGATCTTCCGATTTTATCCAACCAAGAATTCCAGCGTTTCGCAGATAACGATAATCCATTTGCGAAAGGGCCTTGGCTGCGAGTCGAGCAACTTGTTTGTTTTTACTTCCCATCAGTTTCAACAAATGTCTGGTGTTTCGCCCGGCAGCTAGTGCTTTGACCGCTTCCTCCCGCAATTGGGGATCTTCTTCAGTTAAAAGTTCGGACAAAGGTTCGGCGGCCACCATATTAGATACTTTTTGCAATAGTTTTACGGCCCGCAACTTCTTTTTTGCATCATCGCTTTTCAGTTGCTCGATGAAACTCTGATAGATAGGTGACTGTATTGCGCTTGATTGGGCATATCGCCGAATAGGAATGCTGTCGGAAAGCAAAGCATCTTCCAACACTTGTCGTGCTTCGGTAGTGTCCCCCAGTTTACTAAGTATCCCTGCAATCCGAATGCGGTCGTAAATGGAACTCTTATGCATGATCTTTTGCAACGCCGGGATTGCCGCTTTTGCCTGGGGGCCCATTTGCTCCACAGTCAGAAGAACTCTGTTCCGGATCTCGGGATTTGGGTTCTTCTTCAGTATTTCCAACAATATGGGAACACCATTTTCCCCAGCCTGCCGAAGAGGGTATAACAAGCTTAGGAGCACTTCTTTTTCCTTTGCCGATTGCACCAGTTTACGAAATACCGGTAATGTTTCTTTTGGGAAAGATTTCGCTAAAAAGCCGAGGGAAATGCCGGCAGTTTGTCGCACGTTCTGGTCTTCATCCTCTAAGGCTTTTACCACTACAGGAATTGCCTCTTTGCCATCTTCTTTAAGGTAGCCGAGACTTCGAACCGCATTGGTGCGAATGAAAGATGATTTATGCTTTGCAAGTCGAGAAAGATGGGGAATGGTTATCTTTCCTAATCGAGGCAGCAAGATAACCACATAATAAGTCAACCGAGAATTGCCGGCGTCCTCTTCGATGGTCTTGACAATATTCGGAAGGGCTTTGGTTAAGACCTTGGAAGCAGCTTTGTGTTTGTGAACGTTAAGCAAAAGAGCTCGGGCAGCAACGGCTCGGTGATTCA
>CAZPPD010000877.1:0-2831 GCA_964588185.1 uncultured Alcaligenaceae bacterium
GCTGAGAAAGGTTCTTTGTTAATCCCAAGGCCGTTTATATATTGGTTATAAAATTCTAGATAATGGGAGTTTTTACTGGCATGAGCAATAAAACCTAAACCTTTTTCATGTAAGGTGGAAATCATTTTATCAATTGCTTCCGGAATTTCCTTTTCCGGGACGCTATACAATGCGTGAGTTGCCCAAACAACAGAGTGTTCAGTATTACAATTGAGGTCTTGGATTGTTGTGACATATTCATTGGAAGGAATAAAGGGGTCCCTAAGAACGGATTTTGCCTCCCGGATCGAAAATTCGCTTGGATCAAGAAGAGAATAATCTATTCGAAGATTCTGGCAATTTAAAAGCTTGCTATGATCTAGTAAAGCACCGGGAAACTTACCGCTTCCACAGGCCACATCTAATATGTTAGATGATTCTCCAAATTCTTGATTAACAGTATGAAATAAATCAGGCCAATTTAATTCTTTTGCGAGGAGATAATAATCATAGGTTGCCAGTTGATAAAAGGCATCCATCTCCGCCCGCCTTTGTTCACTCCAATGTAAACAACTGCTTTCAAATGTGGTTGCGTGCTTCGATTTTTCTTTCATTGATCCGGCACCTTATCAGATGTATACAAAACAGGATTTAGTGGTGTATTGATGGTTTGGCTTGGTTCGACGCCAGGCATAAACTTTCGCCAATCCCCATTTACCATGTGAGGTGTATCAATCACCCTGGCACCATTTTCAAAGTAAGTGGTTGCTAGAACCATTCGTGAAATGTTTGTCAGATTTGGACCTGCCGAATGAAAATTCAAATTGTGATGGAAACTGACCTCACCTAGTTCAAAAGGAGAATCATCTATTTCGATCATATTCTTTCGAAGAATCTGGATTATTGTGCGATCATAGCTTGTGTCAAATTTATTGAATGGAACCTCTTGGACCAATTTGTAAACATTCATACCCTTGGCGAAACAAAGGGGCCCCATTTCTATCGGAATAGCCTGCAAAGGAACCCACACAGTGCAGACATTGTTTGAGGCTATTGGAAAATGGTGGTCATCATAATGCCAAGGTGTGCGACCACAGCCAGGTTCTTTAGACAAGCCATTGTCGTGATATAGACGTACGGATGTGACCCCTAATAATTCAGTAGCAATCCGTGCCAGTCGTCGGCTAAAGACGAAAGAATGCAATGTCGGACTTCCTTGCCACATCATTTCAAGACTGCCAAATTTTGCTCCAATTTTCTCACCAGCCATTTGAAATAACCTGATCATTTCATGGCGAAGCTGCGAAAGTGCTTCTGGAGTCAGCACATTTTTTAGTTTAACGTAACCATTTTGCTGAAAGTTCTCGATATGTTGGTCTGACAGGTGAAAGGTTTGGGATAATTGGTCGTTCAGTTCTCGTGGAGAAATCTTGGGGAGAATTGTCGGTTCAGGGAGTTTGAGCAAAGGTTGAAATTCAAAAGAAGGATCATTTTCTGCCAAAGAGACATACCAATCCCACCATTGTTGATTTCCCTGATCCCACTCTTGATCCACAGTTTGAGTTGTTGCTTGTGCCTTGGAAAGAAATTCATGTTGATTCGAATTCATTGGACTCATTTACTTTAACCTCATTTAGCCAGATAATTTTAATATTGTAGTGATAGTTGAGAATTCTAGCCGGGACAAGAAATAAGTTTTTTTTCCATCATCAATTGAAATCCCACGGCTTCAATCGGATGGTAGACGGTTTAGCCATAACGAAGTATGATAAGTTCCCGTACCATCATAAATTAAGCCAATGGGTTAGCTGAAAGTGACCAGATGATTTCTGATCTTTTACAGGATGAGTTTTTGGAAGAATTTTCTGTTTTTTTATGGCTAATCTTCTGTGGACTTAATTTGGGAGCATTAATTGGCATTTTAGGCGGGATTCTCCTTGCTCGAACAAAGCGATTTGCCTCGCCCTTTTTATCCTTTTTCACTTTGGTACAAACCGTCCCAAGTTTGGCTTTATTAGGATTTATCGTTTCCCTATTGGAAATGGTAGGTCGCCCTGTTGCCGTGATTGCAGCCGCAGTCTACAGCATCTTTCCGGTGCTATTGAATACTTACACGGGAATAAAGCAGGTTGATCCAGAAATTCGTGATGCTGCACGAGGGATGGGAATGACCGATTTTCAAATCTTGACCAAAGTGGAATTACCATTAGCATTGCCTGTTATTTTGGTCGGAGTCCGAACCGGAGCAATTTATGCCATTGGGATAATAACTATTTGCGCTATGGTTGGGGCGGGAGGGTTGGGAAAGTTTGTCCTAAGTGGAATGGTCCGAGGTGATCTTTGGTTGACTATGGCGGGAATTGTTCCGATTCTTTTTATAACCTTTTTCGTTTTCTTAGGTTTAGGAAAACTTGCGGATTTAGCGCGACATAGGACTGCCCTTGGGTTTAATTTAGCACTTGCTTTTCTTGTGCTTATTGGAATCTATGTCGCCAGTGCAACATTATTTTCCTTCGAAGAAAGTAGGAATCCCTCGGAAAAACAACTTAGTGTAGGAGAGAAAGTAAATTCATCTACGTCACCTAATGCTAGCGCAGCTTCGGCGTCAATTATAGGTTTTGTTTGTCATACAAATTCCCCTTTGCTGTTCCCGGTCGTTCTGGAAACGCTGACTCAGGAGTCGCAAAATCAAACCAAAGTTACAAAGGCGCCTGTGGAGCAGACTGAAAATGGAGGTTCTCAAAACGATAATTCATTCTATCAGACCATCGTATTTCCAAATGGGTTTGCCGACCAGGTTTGGGCGTTTGTCTCCCTGGCGACGAGAGGATTGGGTCTGGCATTACTTTTTG
>CAZPPD010000878.1:0-2831 GCA_964588185.1 uncultured Alcaligenaceae bacterium
CCCGTGTGTGCTCCCGCGCGAACGACAATCTTTTCCGGAATGTATCCCCCTTCGACCGGTTCGGAACATATGCGAAGTCAGACTAGTTTGCCGCCGGATATGCATATGTTTGTAGTTTTGCTCCGCCGACTCGGTTACTACTGCACCAACAAAAGTAAAGAAGACTACAATCTCAGAAAGCCAAGCCAAATGTGGCATGATTCCTCCAATAAGGCTCACTACAAAAATCGTAATCCCGGACAACCTTTCTTCGCGGTTATCAATCTAACCGTTTCGCACGAAAGCCGAATTCGAGGCGGCTCCGCAAAAAACATTCATGATCCCAAAAAAGTCAGGGTGCCCGCCTACCATCCGGACACACCTCAGGTGCGCCGGGATTGGGCGCAGTATTACGATCAAATCACCAAAATGGATGAGCAGGTAGGCCAAATCCTCCGCGAACTCGACGAGGCCGGCTTGGCCGACAACACCATCGTCTTTTTTTACGGCGATCATGGGTCCGGAATGCCCCGAAACAAACGGTTCGCCTATAACTCCGGGCTCCATGTTCCAATGCTCGTGCATATTCCGGACGGATTCCGACATCTTGCACCAAAAGATTACGCATCAGGTGGGCAAACCAATCGCTTAGTCAGTTTCGTCGACCTGGCACCTACTGTCTTGAGCCTGGCAGGGTCCGCGCCGCCTCCCTACTATCAGGGGCATGCGTTTTTGGGGAAACACGAAGCAGAACCAAAGAAATATCTCTATGGATTTCGTGGACGAATGGATGAGCGGTATGACATGGTGCGGAGTGTCCGGGATGATCGTTACATCTACATTCGAAACTATATGCCTCATCGACCTGACGGCCAGTTTCTCCGAACCATGTATCGAACACCTACGACACAGGTGTGGAAGAAACTTTTCACCTCCGGCAAATTAAACGCAGCCCAGAGCGCCTTCTTCCAGCCCAGCCCACCCGAAGAACTCTACGACTTGAAGAATGACCGCGACGAAGTCCACAACCTGGCGCAGTCGCCTGAGCACCAGACAACCTTGAAGCGACTCCGCAAAGCGCAGCAAGATTTCGTGTTCCAGATTCGGGATGTTGGCTTTCTGCCCGAAAATGAAATTCACACGCGTTCCAAGGGATCGACGCCATACCAGTTGGGCCATGACAAAAACAAGTATCCCCTCAAAAGGATTTTCGAGATGGCGGAGATAGCATCCTCTTTGCAAGTGAAGGATGTACCGAAATTGCAGCAAGGCCTTCAAGACTCAGACAGCGCGGTCCGTTATTGGGCGGCTCTCGGATTTCTTATTAGGGGAAACAAGGCGGTGCAAGGTAGCAGCCCTCAGCTTCGCAAAGCTCTGAAAGATAAAGCTCCAAGCGTACGCATTGCCGCCGCGGAGGCTCTCGGAACGTATGGCTCGAAGGAGGACGTGACGGCTGCACTGGAAACGCTCATTGCACTTGGCGGACCCCAAGAAGAAGAACCGCGCGTCCGGCTGATGGCAGTGAATGCCATCGATATGTTGGGCCGGAAGGCTGCTCCTTACTTGGATACCATTCGCAAGTGGCCTCGCAAATCCAAAGGAACACGCGGAACAACTTACGATTCGCGGGTTCTTGAGAGAATCGTTGCTCAGCTAAGCAGGTAGAGATAGAACCGTATTCAAGTTGGTGTAGCGAAAATGGTCCAGGTATATTTGATGCTAAGCACCTAAAGGCCGTTCCGGTAAAATATACCTGAGACCTTTTTCGCCGCGATGCTTGGTTCCTCTAGAACCACTCCGAGAAAGCTCGACTACCCCGGAAAACGTCTCAGATAATCGATGCGAGCCCCATGCACCTTTCCTTGCTGGGGGGTGATAGGAGGTTAATTCACTTCGCTTTAGCCCAAGAAGAAGGAGAGGGTAAACTTATTTCCCGTCTGCTTGGTTCATTTGCTGCAACACTTTCCGGAGGCGTTCGAGAGCTTGGCCGGCCTTCTCAAATTCCCCGTCGCCTTGTAGTCGACGGTAGTCGTCGAAGGCTTGCTGGGCTTGACGGGCTAGCTCGCTCATTGTTCCTGTCGCCGCCTCTACGGTGGGCAGTTTTTGTTTACCCTCCTTAAACAGGCCTTGTAATGCTTCGTCAAAGGTTTCGGCATAGCTCAGTTTGTCATTGTGCATGACCGCAACTAAGCGCAATTCCGGATAGGCTGCAGCCTCCGCCTCCAGGTAGATGGGTTCAACATATAACAGCGTTTCATCCAGCGGAATCACTAACAAATTTCCCCGAATGACCCGGGAGCCGCGTTGATCCCAAAGGGTTAGTTTTTCCGACAAATAGCGATCCTGATCGATTTTCGTCTCGACTTGCTGCGTGCCGAGCACGCGTTTCTTTTTTGGAAAGCGGTAGGCAATCAAGCGACCATAATTAGGAGGGTCGCACATGCCGGCCATCCATCCGATCAATACCTGCCGGTTCTTAGGGGTAAAGGGGAGCATGAGGATGAACTCTGCTCGATTGGTATCCGGGGATTCCCAGTTGACATAATAAGGCTCCACCGGTTGAACTTTGTCGAAATACTTTTCCGTAGCTCGCACCCACAGATCTTCTTGGTTGTAAAACACCACCGGATCGGTCATATGATACTTGGTGTAAACCAACCCTTGTGCAAGCAAAAGTCCTTCCGGATAGCGAACGTGTTTTTCCAGACCTTCCGGCATCTCTTTGCGATCCTTGAAAAGCCCGGGATATATCTTTTGCCACACTTGGATAATCGGATCGTCCGGTTCGAAATCTTAGAAATCAACGGTCCCATTGTATGCATCAATCACTGCTTTAACGGATCCGCGAACGT
>CAZPPD010000879.1:0-2831 GCA_964588185.1 uncultured Alcaligenaceae bacterium
GAATCATGTCCGGCTGGACCTCGACCAGGCATCCCGGTTGTAAAAAAGCCGATTCAAGAAAATCCCCACTGTTGATTGGGTTACTGCAAAGGAAATTGGGGGCCAGGTATTTCCTCGCTAACCGGCAATGCAAAAGGAGCACCCCGAAAAGGATTATTGCCAATATCCCCCGGGTAAAAATGGTCCTTTGTATCTGCGAATGAAAGAACCTTAGACCGGAATCATTCCCTTTTGCCGGCATTTTTCTTACTCCTGGTAATAGAATCACCCGAAAGCTTAATTTAGCGGAGGATTTTGCACCAGATCAGGTTTACGGCCTAACAATATAGTGATCGAACTTTTCCCGGAAGGAACAGAAATGGCAGAATCAATGAGGGAGATTGGAATTATCGGCGGCGGCATCGTGGGCTTGGCCACTGCTTACGCGCTGGTAAAAAAAGGCATTACTTCACTGATTGTATTGGAAGCAGAGAAGGAACTTGCCGCCCACCAAACCGGTAACAACAGCGGCGTGATTCATTCCGGCCTTTATTACAAGCCCGGATCGCTGAAAGCGAAAAACTGTACCAAGGGCCGGGAGCAGATGTATGAGTTCTGTCGGGATAATGACATTCCTCACGACCGCTGCGGAAAGGTTGTGGTAGCAACCGATGAGAATGAATTGCCTGCCTTGGAACGGATCCGCGAACGCGGAACCAAGAACGGCCTTAAGGATCTCACCCTCTTAAAGCCGGAACAGATAAAGGAAGTTGAACCCAACGTTCAAGCCGTGGCGGGCATCTTTGTGGAAGAGACCGGAATTGTGGACTTCAAAGCGGTGTCCAATTCTTTAGCCGAGAAAGTCGCCAAAGCGGGTGGGAAAATTCAAAAGAATGCGACGGTGTATGGGATCCAACAAAAGGCGGATCACCTGTTGTTACAGAACACCCGTGAAGTGGTCTCCTGCCGGAATCTTGTAAACTGCGGCGGTTTGTTTTCCGACCGCATTGCCCGGATGTGCGGCATCAATCCCAAGTTGCAGATCCTTCCTTTCCGGGGAGAATATTTTGTTCTTCGCAAAGACCGAGAACAATTGGTAAGGAACCTGATCTACCCGGTTCCCGACCCACGGTTTCCTTTCTTGGGGGTCCACTTTACCCGCATGATCGAGGGGGGAATTGAAGCCGGGCCCAATGCCGTGCTTGCCTTGTCCAGAACGGGCTACCGATGGCGGGACATTTCTATCCAAGATCTCTTCGAGATGGCGGCTTTTCGCGGTTTTTGGAATATGGGCAGACGATACTGGAGAATGGGATTCTCCGAAATGTACCGGTCTTTAAGTAAGGCGGCTTTTGTCCGGGCATTGCAGAAGCTGATCCCGGAAATTAAGGAGGAGGATGTTTCTCCGGGGGGAGCAGGTGTCCGGGCCCAGGCGGTTGGGCCGGATGGAAATTTACTCGATGATTTTCAGATTGTGGGCGGCGATCGCATGATCCATGTCCTAAATGCTCCCTCTCCAGCTGCAACGGCCTCGCTGAGCATTGGAGAAACCATCGCGGACATGGCGATTTCCGGTTTTCGAATGGGATCGGCAGAAAAAGTAAGGATTAACACTTCGGGTGGGAGAGAACCCGAAGTGTCGGAGAAATATTAAGCCCTGAATTCGTTCAACACGATTACCACTTGCAATGTTCCGGCCCGCGGTGTTCTTTGCGATCGTGATTTCCGATACCTCAGGGCTTGAGGCGATTCCGAGGAGGTAGGATTGGTGGGATCATACGCCAGAGCAAGGGCCAATCGTCCTCGGGGAGTAGGCTCTGGGGTGATTTTTTTGATATTGATCCGGCCATTGGAACTCTTTTGCTTTCGCATGGGTCCTTCCAGAAGATCGATTTTTTCCCGGGCAGGTTGCAGAATTTCTTCGTCCATGCCCAGTACGTTAGCCATCTCCCCTCGTTGAGCATCGGTCAAAGGGCTAAAAGCCACCGTTGTGATTTCCGAGGCCGTTTCGTTTTGATTCAAATCTTCCAGAACATCGACCAACTCATCCCGCTCAATGTCGTCAAGGTAAAGGATGGTTTGCGTCGGTTGATCGGTTTTCGCTTGGTTACTAAGAACCTCGTCCTCCAACAATCGAATCCGGGCACGCCGCCAAAGGGCATTCTTCAACTGTTCCAATGATCGCTTTCGGTCCAGACTGGTTAAGCGGACATTCAAGGATTCATTGTTTCGGACTTTTTGTTTGAATTCCCGGCGAAAACCGTTGCCGGCAACGTCTTGAATGGCAACTTTCATCCGGGGAGTGGAAACGTCTAAGCGTCCGGGACGCGGCGGCGGTTCTTTGAAAATGTTATTTGGTTTCTCCGGCTCTGATTTTTTTACCACCGGATCCGCATTTCCTTGGGAAAAGTAAAGGTAGGAAGCTCCGGTAATCGCCAACAACACCGTAGCCGCAATCGCCAGTCCAATCCAATTTGGCAGAGTTTGAGGAACCGCCGCGGAACTTGGGGTGGTGACGGAAGGTGCCGGAATTTGCAAACCCCGACTGGCAATCTCATCCATAATCTTGTTGGGAAAACCCTTGGGAAGCTGGGTTTTCGGCAGCTTGGCCAATTGTCGAGAGTCCTTCTGCAAAGACTCCAGCAATTTCTCAGCTTCGGGAGAACCCTCCACCAACTTCAATACGGTTTTTTGCTGCTGAGGATTCAATTCCCCGTCAACGTATTCCGTAATTAATTTCGTCTGCTTGTCAGATAGCATTTTCCTGCCTCATTCCTAGCCACATCCTATTCAGCATAAGATTAAAGTATCAAAAATCTTCTTGCTCGTCCGGTCCTTCTTTTTGCAGAATT
>CAZPPD010000880.1:0-2828 GCA_964588185.1 uncultured Alcaligenaceae bacterium
GCGGACCATAAAATCCCTCCCTACCTCCAGCTCATCAAGTCGCAGCTTGCCAAAGGGGATGGCTTTGAACAAGCCATGCGTACCGGATACGCGGCAGTGTTGTGTTCTCCGAATTTCCTGTATTTGCAGGAACGGCCCGGGAAGTTAGATGACTATGCTTTAGCCAACCGGCTGTCTTACTTTTTGTGGAGTTCCATGACCGATACGGAATTGATGGACCTGGCGGACAAAAAGAAGCTCTCCGATCCCAAAGTGTTACGGCAACAGACTGAACGGATGTTGCAAGACCCCAAGGCCCAGCGGTTTACCAAAAACTTTGTCGGCCAATGGTTGAATCTTCGGGAAATCGACTTCACCGTTCCCGATAAGCAGCTTTATCCCGAGTTTGACACCATGTTGGAAGAGGCAATGGTGCGAGAGACAGAAGATTTCTTCAACGAGATCTTACACAACAACCTCAGCATCTTGAACTTTCTTGATTCCGACTGGACGGTCCTCAATGAACGCCTTGCAATCCACTATGGCATCGAGGGAGTTAAAGGAACCGAGTATCGCAAGGTTAAATTGCCAGCGGATAGCCATCGAGGCGGTGTTCTTGCTCATGCCAGTGTCCTGCGGGTGTCGGCCAATGGAACGACTACCTCTCCGGTTGTGCGCGGTGCTTGGGTATTGGACCGCATTCTGGGTACACCCCCGCCGCCACCTCCCCCGGGTATACCGGGTGTTGAGCCGGACATTCGCGGGGCGACTACCTTGCGAGAACAGCTGGCTAAGCATCGAACTCTGCAGACCTGCGCTTCCTGCCACAAGGAGATTGATCCTCCCGGGTTTGCCCTGGAGAACTATGACGTGATTGGCGGGTGGCGTGAGAACTACCGCTCCAAGGGAAAGGATTTCCCATTTCCAAAGGTAAGGACTTTCCAGGGGCGACGGATCAGTTATCGGATCGGTCCTAAAGTGGATGCATCGGGTGAGACAGCAGACAACCAGAAGTTTTCCGACATCGAGGACTTCAAAAAGATATTGCTGGACAAGAAAGATCAGTTCACCCGCAATTTGGCCGAACGGGTGGCTACCTACTCAACCGGACGGGGGATGGGTTTTTCCGACCGGCCTATCATCGAGGAAATCGTGCAACAAGTGAAAATCAAGAACTACGGTTTTCGTGAATTAATTCATGAAGTCATTCAAAGCGAATTATTCCAAAACAAGTAACTCTACTGGAGAGAATCATGAAAAGAGTCAATATTGCCCGCGGCCGGGTTTTATCACGCCGCATGTTCCTCAAAGGAATCGGCGTTTCCTTGGCATTACCCTGGTTCGAGGCCATGGTACCGGCCTTTTCGCAAACACAAGAAGCATTGGGCCCTCGCCGCTTTGTTGCTATGCACTATGGCTTGGGATTTCACGCTCCCTTTCTGTTCCCGGGGAATGCGGGCCGCAACTATCCAATAACTCCTTACCTGGAAACATTGCGAAACTTCCGCAATGATTTCACTATTTTCTCCGGGCTTTCCCACCCGGAACAACGCGGAGCCAATGGACACAGCTCGGAGATGACTTGGCTGACAGGTGCTCGACACCCCGGGCTTCCGGGCTTCCGCAATTCCATATCCTTGGACCAGGTAATTTCCCAACGTGTAGGTCACCAGACCCGCTTTCCCAACCTGGTATTGTCCGTCAATCGCCGTGATTCACTCTCTTGGACCTCCAATGGAGTCAACCTACCCGCCCAAATCTCTCCCTCGGCAGTCTTTCGTCAACTCTTTGTCGACGGGACCCCGGAAGAAGTCCGCCAACAAACACGTGATTTGCAACGGGGGAGGAGTATCCTCGACACGGTACGAGGGGAAGCAAACAAATTGAACAGCGAACTTGGACCTCGCGACCGGCAGCGGTTGGATCAGTACTTGACCTCCGTTCGCACCTTGGAAACACGTTTGCAGCAAGCCGAAGACTGGACCCGGCGACCGCGGCCACAGGTTTCTGCCCAGCCGCCTGTCGATATTCCCGATCGAACCGATATCATTGCCCGCACCCGCCTGATGCATGATGTCATCGCCTTGGCTCTGCAAACGGATTCGACTCGAGTCATCACCTACAAAGCGGGGGGCATGAACGCGGTGCCGCAAATCGAAGGCGTGGAGAATGATTGGCATCAGCTTTCTCACCATGGCCGCGATCCGGATAAAATTTCCGAGTTGAGAATCATCGAGATGGCGGAGTTTCAAGAAATAGCTCGCTTCTTATCGTTGTTGCACGAGGTTCGCGAAGGCAACCACACCTTGCTTGACCGGACCACGGTTTTGTTGGGGAGTAACCTGGGCAACGCCTCCAGTCATAGTGCTTCCAACTTGCCCATTATTGTTGCCGGCGGCGGATTCCGTCACGGTCAACACCTTGCCTTCGACCAAAGCAATAACACTCCGTTCTGCAACCTGTTTGTTTCGATCCTTCGCCGCCTGAATATTGATATGGACCGTTTTGGTTCCAGTGAAGGTGCTTTGCGTGGGTTGGAGATGGTGTAGTTGGTTGTTGGCAGTAGGATTCGCAAGAATTCAGCCGAATCTTCAACCAAAGGCTAAGAAACGGGGAAAATCGCATGAATCGCTTTTCAATTGTGCTCTTCTTTTTGAGCCTCTTTTGTGCTTCACCCGAAGTGGTGGCGGACGGACCTCCTCAAGCACCGAAACTCAAGGTCTATCACATTGGCAACAGCCTCATTCGAAATCTGCCGCTGGAACGTTTGCAGAAACTCTTCGAGAGCACGGGTGGGGCTTACGTATACGGCAAACAATTAGGCGGCGGCCATCGACTGGATCAAGAGC
>CAZPPD010000881.1:0-2821 GCA_964588185.1 uncultured Alcaligenaceae bacterium
CGATTATGTCAAGTAACATGATTGGTTGGGCAATGAAGGAAGGGAACCCCATCCTTGGGAGACGGTGATGATCCGGATGAAATTCCTTTTCTTCCGGGCTGGAGCCATAATTGTGTGCTCCTCCAACAAGGTGCTTTACCCTAGAAGTAATGGTCGAACTATAACGATTAAGACCACCCCACGTCAAGCCGTTAATTTCGACCTGAGAGGGGCAAAATGGGCGTTAGTCTGCTTTTTACCTAACTTTATATATTTGCAGAAATTCTATTTTCTTTCTATTGTTCCTAGATTTAGCAGCTGGTGTGGATTTGATTAATCCCCATCAAGCAACCTCGGTTTTATTAATCCAAACCCTTCTATTTCCGGCAATCACTTCTCCAGGCAACTCTATTAGAATGGTGTCCCCGTTTACCTTGACTACCGAGGCAATAACTTTGCTCTTATCCTCAACACCTTTTACAAAATTTTGGTCAACCAAAGATTCATACGTTTTTTTACACCAGAAACGAAGACGCCCTCTTTCGTGAGAAAAAACACCGGGTATGGATCGGCATCTTACAAAAATCTTTTCACCTTCCACTAGATTTTTGAACTTTCTGCAGAAACGATGGCTCTCCATGCGTTGCCTTTTTATGTTTTCTATTCTGAAGGCACGTGAACACAATTACAAAAGTAATGAGGACAATTTTACTTCTTCTTTCCCGCAGAAATATATCCCGCGCTCGACTGAAAGAACTTTTGCCGGCGTTTGCGGGTTTCGGCGGGAGCTTCTTCCTGGAGGGATTTCAGGTCAGTGAAGTTGGCTTGACAGAAGGGGCAACCAATAACATCCAAATGAAAGTCAATATACTGCTGCAGTTCTGGTTCCAAGGTTTGCAAAAGATAACTGGCGAGTTGTTCGCGGGTGGGGCAGGTCAGACGCTCGCGCCGCCAGATGGCTCCGATGGTATGCTCCCCGCGGTCGCGTTCTTGGATTACCGCGCGAAGTGTTTTTCGCAGGGCGTCCGATTCCCGCAAGGCCTGTTCGACTTGAGCGGTTTCGCTGGTGCTGAGAGCTTCTTCGATGTAGTTGACTAACATTTCTCGAGAAATGTCGGGCATTGGGGTTCTCCCGGTTGATGATTGTTCCTTCTATTGAACCATCCACCAGGGGGTGCCGTCAATTGGGTGTGGATTTCAACTCCGGAAAAACGTCCGTGGAAAGACCGGAATCGCGGATGTGTTCTCCAAGCTTCTTAACCGCGGCAAAGCGATAATTGGCCACTTGTTGTTCACTGATTTCCAAGAAGGCAGCCACTTCCCGATTGGGCCAACCTTTTACCAGCAACAATTCCAAGACCTTTATTCGCAGATAATCATTTTTTTGTCGCCATTGATCCAAAAGCTTACCCAAGCACCGGGCGATAGCTGTGCTTTCCAATTCTCGCCGCTCGAAACTGCGTACCAGCGTGGATGCACTCGAACGATGATCCAATTCCTGGTTTAAGGGATCACCCGGACTATTGGAAATATGCTGCAATGGATGCCGGCCTACTCGGCGAAGGAAGTCAGTCAGTTTGTAAGAGGCGATGGTAAACAGGTAGGTTTGTAATTCTCGCTTTTCGTCGAAATTGGGAAGGCTATTTAGGAAACCGACAAAAGTCTCCTGGACCACATCCTCGCTGGAAGCCCGATCTTGAAGACGCCGTTCCACAAAGGCTAATAACCGACCTTCGTAACGGTCAATCAGGCGGTTCCAGGCTTGATCGTCCCCTGCCCGGATTTGTTGCACTAAGATTCGGTCGCTTTCGGAAGACATTAGAATCCAGTCGTACCATCACAGAAATAGGTGATCCAGATTTTCGGCAAAATTAGCGATTAAAGCTGAAACAATTATCACGAAAACTATCACCAGGAACAACCCTAGCCCCGTTTTCAAGGAGCGGGAATTGCCAGAAGCTTTTTCCACGAATTTAAAATACCCAATTGTGAGGAGTAATACGACAAGGATAATGCCAACAATGGTGGTGGAAATTAATATGCGTTCCTCGCTGTTATTCTCCCGAATGCGTTCTTCGCGAAGGATCTCATATTCCGCAATAGCCGTTTCTATTTTTAGATACCGATTGGAATCGATGATGATTGGAACCGAATAACACAAGAACTTATCTTTCCCGACATCTTTTTTCAGAACATTGATTTTATTGGTGTAAAACTTATTGTGATCAATATCCTCTTCGGGAAGTCGAGTGGGTGGTCCGCCAACCAAATTTCTCATGATAAATTCGGTAGATGGTTGCCAGCTAGTTCTCGGAAATTGTTCTTGAATAAATCCCTGAACCAATGGCTGAGCCCTTAATGCCGCATTTTTTTTCGCTTCGACTTCATTCTCTCCCCATCCCCTTACTTCCCAAAAAGCGCGGATTCCCTCAGGCAATATTTTGTCGCTTTTTTCTTTAGGGGCATTGTCGTTTTTGGGGTTTTGGGCGTAGACGGACCCTGAAAAGAGAAGTATCAGTCCAAGAACCACTTGATAAAGACGGTTTATGTTCATCATCTGCCCTCCTGATCGGCAGAAGTATTAGACATTTTGAAGTCGCAATTTTCGGGGCGGCGGCGACGAAGGTTTCCGCAAAGGACTAACGAGTTGGACGGTGGCGGCAGTCATCACCAAGGTGAGGACTCCCAAATGTTCCGGTCCGGAAACAAGAAACATCAATAAAAAACCAAGCAATCCCGCTGGAATTACGGCGAATAAACTGAATCGCTGGGATCGCTTTGGGTCGGCCAACTGCCACCAGCGGATGCCGAAAAAGGCCAGCCCGAAATAAGCCATGTAACA
>CAZPPD010000882.1:0-2817 GCA_964588185.1 uncultured Alcaligenaceae bacterium
AGAACGAGGAGTCGCTTATTTCCCCGCAGGCACCTACAAATTTGCCGACCACTTGAAAATAAAAAATGCCATTATCATTCGCGGAGCAACTTCCAAGCATATCAATGCTCATAAGGAGAATTTCAATCCTCCCACCCGATTTGAGTTCCCCAAATACATTCCCAAGTTAAGCGGAAATGGGACGCCCATCGATACCGCATTCAAGGGAATCCATTTGGAGAATCCTGCCTCGGACAGCAACTGCGGCATTGTCAATGTCTCCATCAACCGGGGACACATTCACTTTACGGAGGCAGAAGGGCATAAGTGTGGCAGCAATCGAATAGTAATTGGCTGTGTGTTGCGGAATGCTGCCGTCGCGGATCCAAATGTGCCCAGCAAGAAATACGGCCAACATCCCTGGCAACGTTTCACGCAGCGTCACCATGCGGCCGTGCATGTCAAGGCCCAGGAAAATATCCTGATCGCCAACAATCGCTTACCAAAATCAGGCGACGATAATTTCTTGCAGAAGGGATACATTCTTCGGGGTAGGCGAAATGCCAAGGTCGTAATCGACAATGGCGTGACCTTTGATTACGACAATCGTCCCGGCTTGTATATCAACGATTTCGGTATCGGCGGACCCGGAGGCAAAGGCAAAGCGGGAACGCCAAAAACTCATCCTTGGGGTTTTCGCAAAGGGACGGTAATTCGCGACAACTACATTTACTGCAGTGGCAGATGTGCCATCGCTTTTTGCGGCGACGGCGTTCAATGTATCAACAATGTGGTCCGCTTCCCGAAGGGGCTGCGACGCTATACTACAACGGGGATCAATGAAGCTGGGGGTTCCAGCACCAATGACAATCGAGCCGTCCAAATGCGCGGCTATCGCTGGAGGGTGGAAGGCACGGACTTCGTTGTACACAGCAATATGGCCGGCGACAGCAATTATCGCATCAACGACGGCGAAGGGTTAATGCATGAGGCTCACGTCAACAGTGCCATCAAAGACAGTAAGCTCATCAACAACACCGGCAATGCCTACATTTCCTTGTACCGGGTTCATGGCATCGAAGGATTAGTGGTTCGTGGAAACAAAATTCATTCCAAGGGAAGACTTCCGGCTATTTTTGCCTTGTCCGGATATTTTGAGCAGAAGTTTCCCTGCAGAAATGTTCTCATAGAGAACAACGTGACCCGCAATAGCGGCATCTTGATCCAAGGCGATCCCGCCGAGAACAACATCGTTCGCAACAATCGCCACATTGGTCCGGGAGGGATAATAATCAACCGGGCGAATGCAAAATTGTCCGGCAACAAGAACTACAAAGTGAAACCGGAATAATAGAGGAAAAAAAGCGCCATCTTGCTTCATCTCACATAATGCTTTTGTGGAGATTCCCGATGTCTGACCGCTCCACGGATCCTCAAGGCCAGCCGGCTAATCTAAATCCCGGGAACAATAATCCCCATGATACGGCTTCGTTTCCACCTATTGCTACTCCAGGGACCCAAAGAGAACCTGTCGAGGCAACTGTTGCCGGGGATGGAAACCAGACGATTCGTACTCGGGCAGCCGAGGTACAGATTCCCGGCTACCAGATTATCCAAGAGTTAGGCCGAGGCGGTATGGGTGTCGTCTACGAGGCGAAGCACCTCCAACTAAACCGCGTAGTGGCTTTGAAGATGATCCTGGCAGGTGCTCATGCCGGACCTGCTGACCTGGCACGCTTTCGGTCCGAAGGCGAAGCAGTAGCACGTCTGATGCATCCCGGCATCGTGCAGATCTATGAGATCGGCGAGCACCAAGGGTTACCGTATTTCAGCCTGGAGTTTTGTAGCGGCGGCAGCCTTCAAGAAAAACTCCAGACCACCCCACTCCAACCGAAGGCCGCCGCAGCTCTCATTGAGCAGGCGGCAAGGGCAATACAGGCAGCGCATGAAGCCAACGTCATTCATCGGGATCTGAAACCGGCCAATGTTCTTCTCGACGCCAATGGTCTGCCGAAGATTACGGATTTTGGGTTGGCCAAAAAGCTGGATGAGACAGGACAAACCCAGTCGGGAGCCATCATGGGCACTCCCAGTTACATGGCCCCCGAACAGGCTAGCGGCAAGAAGGATCTGATCGGACCTGCAACGGATGTTTATGCCCTTGGCGCGATTTTATACGCTTGCTTGACGGGGCACCCGCCATTCAGAGCCGCAACGCCTATGGATACCGTTATGCAGGTCCTCCAATCCGAACCAGTTCCGCCGGATCAATTGCAACCCAACGTGTCGCGAGATCTTGCCACTATCTCTCTGAAGTGTCTGCTGAAAGATCCCCGTAAGCGTTATGGCTCCGCATTGGAGCTAGCTGAAGATCTGCGACGTTTCCGGAACAGCGAGCCCATCGCAGCGCGACCTGTGGGACGAATGGAACGGGCATGGCGCTGGTGCAAGCGGAATCCTGCCGTGGCAAGCCTGTTGTTCTTGGTGTTGTTGGTGTTAGTGGTTGCTACGGGAATCTCCAGCTTTTTCGCGGTAAGATCCAACTCCAATGCCGCCCGAGCTGAGGTGGAAGCATCCCAAGCGAAAGCAGCTCAAAAAAGGGAAAAAGACCGCGCTAATGCCGAGCGACAGGCCAAAGAAAAACTCGCAAAAGCGCTGGCGGAACTCAAAAAGCAAAAACAGCGATCGGATCATCTCCTGAAGATAGCTGAGTTGCGGCTTTATAGTAACCAATTGGCGAAAGCTCAACGTGAGTGGGAAGACGGCAATGTCAACCGAGCTGCCGAGATTCTGGAAGAATGTCAGTGGAACCTCCGGTACTTTGAGTTTCGCTATCTA
>CAZPPD010000883.1:0-2811 GCA_964588185.1 uncultured Alcaligenaceae bacterium
GGGGATCCAACTCTGCTCAGCATGCCGGCTAGCTATACCCGGATGGTGACTCTGGAACGGGAGTATGGTAGTGTCCTGAAAGGGATGGCCAAGTCTGCCAAGCAACGCCGCAAGGAAGCTGCCGAGAAAGGAGTTTCCTCCGAACGGCCAGGGAAATTGTGGTCGCTACGGGATGGATTGGGTACGCTGATTCAGGGGCTTGCCGAAAAATTGCAGAGGCCTCCGGAGGTTGGAGTTACCGTCACGTCCATTCAATTGGAGAATGGAAATGTCAATCGCTGGCAAGTGAAATCACAAGAGGGTAAGACTTGGAGCGCAGATCTTGTCCTTCTGACTTGCCCCGCCGGCCACCAAGGGAAAATAATTTCTTCCTTGGATGAGGACCTCGGCAAGTTGATATCGGAGATTCCCTACAACCGGATTGCGGTTATCGCCATGGGGTATCGACGCGAAGATGTACCCATGGAGTTGGATGGATTCGGCTACATTGCTCCCCAGAATACGAGGCGGGATATTTTGGGAGTCCAGTGGTGTTCGTCCATTTATCCGCGTCGTGCTCCGGGTGGTATGGGTTTGCTGCGAGCCCTGTGTGGCGGATGGCATCGATCGGATATGGTTGAGATGGATGATGAAACATTGTTGGTGGCGGTAAAGGCGGAGTTGCAGAAAGCAATGGAGATCACTGCTGAACCTGTTTTCCAGCAGGTCATTCGCTGGGATCCGGCAATCCCTCAGTATCACCTGGGACATCTATCCCGAGTAAATGAAATTGACAGCCGTTTGGAAAAATACCCGGGACTCATGGTTGGCGGCAATGCCTACCGCGGAGTTGCCATGAATGATTGTGTGGAGCAGGGGGAAGTCTTGGCCGTCGAGGTTCAACAATTCTTTTCCGGAAATCAATTCCCATGACCCTTGTTGCATTACTTGAAACCAAAGTTTGCGGATATCCTCAGCGCCGGGGGAAAGTCCGGGATATTTACGATTTGGGCGACCGCTTGGTGATCATCGCCACGGACCGGATTAGTGCTTTTGATTGGGTGCTGCCAAACGGCATTCCGGAGAAGGGGAAGGTACTAACCGAATTGACATTGTTCTGGCTGAATTTTTTGGACGTCCCCAATCATTTGATCAGCACGGACCTAAAAGATTTGCCCAAGGAGTTCCACCAAGAGGAACTAATTGGCCGGACTATGCTGGTCAAGAAAACGGAAGTGGTTCCGGTGGAATGTGTGGCCCGGGGTTACTTGGCAGGGTCCGGTTGGAAGGAATATCAACAGTCGCAAACGGTCTGCGGAATCCAGTTACCTTCCGGGTTACTCCAAGCCGAACAGTTACCCGAAGCCATTTTCACTCCCACCACCAAAGCGGAAGCCGGCCACGACGAGGCGATGACTTGGGATCAGGTAACTTCGTTGGTGGGAGAATCCTTGGCGGAATCCTTGCGAACCAAAACTCTGGACCTCTACCAGAGGGCCGCCCAGTACGCCCGTTCGCGAGGCATCCTAATCGCGGATACCAAATTCGAATGGGGCCAAACTTCGGCCGGGGAGTTAATCTTAATCGACGAAGTTTTGACCCCGGACAGCTCCCGCTTTTGGCCCGAGGATCAATATAAAGTAGGAAAATCACCCATCTCCTTCGACAAGCAATTCGTCCGCGACTGGTTAGAATCAACCGCATGGGATAAGAACAGCCCTCCGCCGGAACTCCCGCCGGATATTGTAGGCCGGACCAGGGACAAATATCGGGAGGCGTTGCAGAAGATTTGTGGGTGAATTTTTTTTGGGACTCGGACTTTAGGTCTTCTTTGGGTTGTTCATTGATATGGTTCCTGTCCTGTCCCTAAATGTGCCTCGAGCGTCCCCTTAGGTGAAAATGGGCTCCGGTTAGTGGGCCGCCCTTTCTCTCATTCAAGCGCCCTCGAGTTCATAGAAATAAGGTTCCTGCCCCGCGGCTCGCGTGGAGGTTGGGTGTGATTTGTCGGCTGCCTTGTCGTAGCAGAACATTCGCCCAGTAGGATTCGTGAACTTGCGGAGGTAGAATTGGGGAACGTAGTGCTGTTTTTGGGTTCGATGTTTTTTCTTTCGGCTTTTGTTCGCCATCGCAAAATCTCTGGTATACCTTTACATCTACACACAAATGAGGCTCAAAGGCCGGTTGGGGTTCGCGCATGCGGTGGGATGGACCAAATTGACTATTCTTGCACCGGAGGAACGTCAGCTCCCGCATCGCTGCAGCACAAAAACCATACCCAGCTTCGATTGACAATGGATGCCAATTCCTGCAAATCACCGGTTGAACGGTGACGTCCGTTGCCAATCAAAGCCAATGTCATCAAAGGACCTCGTTCGGCAGTAATTCCACCGTCAACAATCAACAAACGGGTTGGGCGGCACCAGCCATCGTTCTTCGGTTCGGCTACCAGGATTTACACTCGCTTCACTTCTACCAGGTTATCGAAGAAGGTGGCCCCGCCGCCGAGGTCGGTTAAGCGGGTGCTGGTGGTGACATTGCAGTTCATCTTGTCCTCGGTTAGTTTGTTCCACCAAATACCCTTGGTGACCACGGTCCCCTTGGCGACGGATTCTGCCACCACCGCTCGGGCCCGAAAGCTTCCACGTTCATTGGCTATTTGAACGAGGTCGCCTCCTTGGATAGTTCTCGGGGCGGCGTCTTGGGGGTGGATTTCTACCACTGGTTCTTTGGCTCCTTCCCGGAGGTAATCGACATTGACGAAGGTCGAGTTTAAGAACGACGGTTCCGGTGGGCTGAGAAGTTGCAGAGGAAATTCCTTGGCCAAATCCGGAC
>CAZPPD010000884.1:0-2807 GCA_964588185.1 uncultured Alcaligenaceae bacterium
GCCAAATCCTGAAATACATCATCTCTCCAATTTAGTTAGAAGGCTCCTCGCCGAGGCGGCATTGGATCCATGGTGAATACACTTGCATCGAAGGCTTGTTTCAGCAACCGGTGTCTTCGCTGGGTCTCTTCCGGACGCCGATACAAGTTCGTAAACTCATCCGGGTCATTCTCCAGATCGTACAATTCTCCTTCGTCAATGCCATGATAAACTGCAATTTTTTCGGCCGGAGTCCGCATCATGGTGCCGTAGGACCGCTTGTGGGTCCAAGCGTTGTAATATTCGCAGTAAACATAATCCCGGTGGTGGGCGGGGTCTGCTTTGCCTTCACACAGCGGTAGAAGGGAGCGGCCTTGGATTGCCTCGGGAATTTCCAATCCGGCGAATTGCAATAAGGTGGGGACAATGTCCACCAACTCAATCAAGCCGGTGACTTGCAGATTTTCCTGGAAATGACCCGGCCAGCGGAAAACCAATGGGACCCGGACCGCGGCCTCGTAAAAGTGCGGGCCTTTGTAGTAGAGGCCATGATCTCCCAGCATTTCCCCGTGGTCCGACATAAATATGACCAAAGTGTTTTCCACCTGATTCGTTTCTTCCAGAGCTTTGAGCATGCGGTCAACTTGATCATCAATCAGTTCCACCATGGCATAGTAAGCAGCAGTTACTTGACGGCGGTCGTCATCGGTCATGGCGGCAACATGAAAATCGCCGGGGGTATTATGGGCCCATTTATGGTCCATGCGCTGATACGCAGTTTTATCTTGTAATTCGCCTTCCCGATATTTGGGGAGGGGCATGTCTTCGGGCTTGTACTTGGCCATATATTCCGGGGGCGGATCAAAGGGGTGATGTGGATCAAAGCAATTGAAGCTGAATAACCACGGTTTCCCTTTTTGTTCGTGGATAAACTCAACCGCTTTGGTTGCGCACCAGGTTGTTTGATGATACTTCGCAGGAACTCCCTCCTTGATGTAATTGGTGCTCGGGCCGGAATACAGTTCCTCCCAGGTTTTGCCTTGGGATGCCAACCATTGCGTGTAGCCATTTTCGGGCCAGTCCGGTTGCGGAAGGTGGGACCAATGAAAGATGTGGTAGAAAACGTCCTGGCGAATTTCGACTTTGCCGTCACTACAGGATGACAAGTGTTGTTTGCCGGCCAAGCCACAAATGTAACCGGCATCCGCTAACAGGCGGCTGATCAAGCGTTCGGATGGGGGTATGGTTTGGCCGTTTTGCCTGCATCCCGTTGTTCGTGGGTAGCGTCCGGTCAAAAAGGAGGCGCGGCTGGGGGTGCAAACCGTGCTTTGACAAAAAGCGTTGGTAAAGGCGACTCCTCCGTGAACCAGCCGGTCAATCGCAGGAGTTCGTATCAATGGATTTCCCAACGCAGAGATAGTGTCGTAACGCTGTTGATCCGTGCAAATCCAAAGGATATTCGGGGGGGTCATGATTTTTTCAGTTCGGTGTTGATGCAATTCCATCCTGTCAATTCATTTCCAAGGCCATAGGATAATGGAAAAATCCTGCTTCACAACTAGGGAATTTTGAATGGGAATTTAATTATGGCTGATGTTCGCCTAATCACATTAGACCCGGGACACTTCCATGCCGCTTTGGTGCAGAAGGAAATGTATCCTCAAGTGGATCCTAAAGTCCACGTGTATGCCCCTTTGGGGACGGATTTGACTGCCCATATCAACCGTATTGTGGGCTTTAACCAGCGGCCGCATAATCCTACCGCCTGGGAACTTGAAATTCATGCCAGGGAGAAGTTTTTGGACCAATTGCTGGAGGACAAACCGGGAAATGTCGTTGTGCTTTCCGGGCGAAACAAAGCAAAGATCGACTACATCCTGGCCGCCGTAAATGCCGGCTTAAATGTTTTGGCCGATAAACCTTGGGTGCTGGTTCCCCAGGATTTTGCCAAGCTGCAACAAGCTTTGGAATTGGCAGATGATAAAGGGCTTGTTGCCTACGACATCATGACGGAGCGGTATGAGATCACTTCGATCTTGCAGCGGGAGTTGGTAAATGATCTGGACACTTTTGGTACCATTCTCCCAGGAACGGCGGAAGAACCTTCGGTTTACATGGAGAGCGTTCATTACTTGATGAAGCGTGTGGCGGGTGTTCCGTTGCGGCGCCCGGAATGGTTTTTTGACACCACCCAAGTCGGCGAAGGCCTGACCGATGTCGGTACTCATTTGGTGGACTTAGTTCCCTGGATATTATTTCCCGATCAACCCATCGATTACCAACAGGAAATTCAGCTGTTGTCTGCCAAGCGGTGGCCCACGGTCATGAGCAAAGCCGATTACCAGAAAGTAACCGGAGAAACGGACTTTCCGTCTTTTTTGGCCGATCTGGCAAAAGAGGATCAGTTGGAATACTTCTGCAACAATTCGGTTTCTTATACTCTTCGAAACGTCCATGTGAAATTGGATGTGCTGTGGGGCTTTGAAGCAGAAGCCGGGGCAGGTGACAGCCACCTTTGCATCATTCAAGGAAGCAATTCCAACATTGAGATTCGCCAAGGCAAAGAGGAAAAGTTTCGACCGGAATTATATGTGGTTCCCAAATCCAAAGGGGACTTATCCCAGGTTGGAGATGCTTTGAAAAAGAAGGTTTCCCAGCTGCAAGCGCTCCACCCGGGAGTTTCGGCCGAACAAAAGGGAGAGCGCTGGTGGGTCACGATCCCGGATCAGTTTCGGGTTGGCCATGAGGCGCATTTTGCCGAAGTTACTCTCCAGTTTCTGCAAAACCCAAATTACCTCATTAATCTGCCGGATTGGTAAAAGGCGAAC
>CAZPPD010000885.1:0-2786 GCA_964588185.1 uncultured Alcaligenaceae bacterium
GAAATCCTCGAAGGTGTGTTCGGTCAGCTTGGGGACATTCTCGATACGTTCCCGACGAAAGCCAAACCATCCCGCACAATATTGCCGATTTTTTCGAGCAGCCCAATAATCGGGGAAATCTTTGGAGTGATCTCCTACTTGTTCCAGCCAAAGTCTCACCATGAGCTTGGAGATATCTCCGACCTTCTGTGGCAGCAGTTTTAAAGGCGGTGGTGGATGCAATACCGTTCGGGCAATTTGATCTTGGGGTCTCGGTGCCGTAGCAGCCTTGTCATTCAATAGCGAAGCAATGTGCGGCATGTATTGCGGATCTTCTTTTTCAAACAACGCGAAAAGTGCCAACGTCCGAACTTTCGCATTTTGATGTTCTAGGAGGGCAATCAAATCTTTGGCTTGGTGTTTCGGAGAAAGGACCTCATTTCTTATCTCCAGCCAGCTTTTTAGCATTGGTTGGGGAATCTTACTACTTGAGGAAATTTGCCTCCCAAAAGGATAACCGGGAAATATCTTAAGATTGCCAGCGACCGCTTCAAAACGGGCCTTGGTATCAATGGAATCTTGCTGGCCAACGAGAGCAAACAGCAAAAGAGGGGTGAGGCAATAATACATATATTCCACCATCGTTTGTAATTCCGAAAATCTCGCTATCTTCAGAACGATTTAGGGATGAGACTAGTTTTCTTTAAATGAGGGATAATTTTTTGGGTTGAAATTAGTTCCAATAGTTAGACAAAATACCGACTTTTTGGCGAAGATACCTTTCCCTTATGCATTTTTTGTTTCGCCCTTTCAGGGATTATCCTGTTACCGTTTTCTTGAACCCTGGGCGACGCTCCGCGGCTATCCTGAGCTGATTCTGTTTATGCTCTTTCAGGGCAGGGCTAAGGAAAGATAATTCCTCAGAGGTCAGAACCGGGGCAACGTTCGGGCTATCGCCGGGTCGCTCCGCTGGGCTGATTTGTTCGCCCTTTCAGGGTAGGGCTAAGGAAAGAAAATTCCCAGACCTAATTTTTGATTCCTCAGTAACGCGAAACTTACGTCTTAAATGGGTAAGCAGGATTATTTTCACCCATGGTTAGACGATTAATTCCCGAAGAGTCCCTGTGCTGTCGGCGAAGCGCGGTTGGTTGATTCCAAATGCCTGGGCTACTGTCAGCCAAAGGTTGGCCAGTGGCGCGGCTCCCGGATAGTTGCGGTAGAAACCGGTCCTGAGTCTGCCGCCCGCTTTGCCTGCCATGACCACCGGTAGGTCCCGATAGCTATGCGAATTGCCGTTGGACAATCCGGAGCCAATGACAATCAAACTGTTGTCCAGCAAATTACCTTCCCCTTCCCGTATAGCCTTCATCCGCTGCACCACATAAGCGTATTGTTCGATGTGGAAGCGATCGATGCGAGCGATCTTATTAGCGGCTTCTTCGCCACGGGTGTGCGTTAAAGTGTGATGATTTTCCGGGCGATTAAAGACACCATGGTACATTCGGGGCGTATCCCAACGCTCCGGGTCAATCAACAGGGAAGCCACCCGCGTCAAATCCTGTTGAAAAGCCAGGACAATCAAGTCGCCCATTAGCCGAATATATTCTCCCCGGTTGTCGGGAATCCCTTCCGGTTCGGCAATCGGAGGTTCCTGCCGATTCGCAGCCGCACGCTCGGCAATTTGGATTCGCATTTCGGTAGACCGAACGGACTCCAAATATTCGTCCATCTTGCGTTGGTCTTCCTGCCCGAGGTTTCCGCGCAGATTTCGAGCGCTTTCCAATACGGTATCGAGAACGCTTCGAGTCGAAGCATTGCCTTGAGGTCGGCCAAACAATCTTTGGAACACCGCTCGGGGATTCTTCTCTACATTGGCGGCATATCCGGGAGCATACCAAGAGATGGATTCAAAATAACGAGTCTCGCGGTTGTCTTCATGGTTGTTGGTACTTAGCTCCAACGAAGGCAACAATGTCTCTCGCCCGATTTGCCGGCTGATAACCTGATCCAGAGAAGTATTGGTGGGAAAACCGCCGTCTAATACCTCACTCGGTGGCGAACTGCTGAGCCAACAAGCCCCACATTGGGCATGAACGCTGGTGCCGGGAACAAAGGTCCTGTCTAATCCACCCAGGACGGTAATGTCCGATTTTACTGTTCGCAGGGAAGCCAAAGTGGGTGGCAAATCAAAGTTAGGCCCCTCGGTCCGGGGAAACCAATTCTGCAGATGAACCCCATTGGGCATATAGATGAAGGCTGCCCTTTTTGGGTGGGTTTGGGTAGCATCGCCAAAAAGGGAAACAGAAGTCATAGCTTCCAACAAAGGCAGGCCTAAGGAAACACCAATTCCTTTAAGAACTGTCCTGCGACTGATTGGTTTCCAACTCATTTAATCTGTATCTCCTTAGAAAAATTAAGCGCAGAGTTCACAGAGAAGAATTTTTCTGAGCCCGCTAATTTTCCTAAATTTAACCTCAGAGTTCATAGAGGACACAGAGAAGAATTTTTTACATATCCTGTTAATTTCTCCGTGTAAGGAGAAATTAATCACAGAGTTCACAGGCGGATACAGAGAAGTCCTGTTTATTCCTCTGTGTCCTCTGTGAACTCTGTGGTTAAACTCCTGAATTATTCCTTTGTGTCCTCTGTGGTTAAACCCCCCTTTAAATTCCGCACATGCCAGAAAGGGTAACTTTTAGCTATCTCCACTACCACTCTACTAAAGCGAAAATCATCCTTGGCAACGGCGGCTGCGATTTCCTGGACAGTATCATCTTCGAAATATTCAAGCTTACGGGCAAGGCTGT
>CAZPPD010000886.1:0-2773 GCA_964588185.1 uncultured Alcaligenaceae bacterium
ATGACGTCTATTCGCTCCAGTTTAACGTAAAAAAAGAGGGCGAACTCGTTCCATTGGGCCCAAAGTTTGTCATGCGACGTGAACACTGAGTCAATTACCGCTTCCATATCGACGAACAACGCCATGAACCGGCGCGGCGAAGCACACAACAGCTTGGTTTCCCAAGGCTGTATCATAAGCGGGGGGCATGTTCGAAAGAGTATTTTATCCCCGAATGTCCGGGTCAATAGTTATTCCTTGGTAGAAAATTCAATCTTGTTTGAAGGAGTGGAAGTAGGCCGCCATTGCCGGCTCCGCAATGCAATCGTGGACAAATATGTAAAAATACCTCCAAATACCATTATTGGGTATGACCTGGAAAAGGATCTGCAACGAGGCTTTAAAATGTCCCCCAATGGTATAATTGTTATACCCAAAGCAGAATCACCAGAGAGCTTTTGATATGTACCAAAAACTTATAGTAATTATCCCCACTTAAGAATCAGATATATGGAAGAAGCACCCAAGAAAACCTCAATCAAGAAGAAAAGTAACCTGGGATGGGCCGGCTACTTTTTAATTCTCCTGGGAATGGGTATTGTCGCGGTTACGGTAATGGTTGTTTATAACATCAGGCAACAACTAAAACCCGATCAGTTAGAGGCCGCCCATGAGTTATGGAAAGAAAATGCGCCTAAAAACTATGATCTCAAATACCTCATCAAAAGACCGGGAGATCAAACCGATAAGTTCTATGTGAAAGTTCGTAAAGGAGAAACTGTTGAATTAACATTAAATGGAAAATCCCAGCCGCGACACCTGTATCGGCATCATGGGATGCCTGCTTTGTTTCGTTATGTAAAACGGTTTATGGAAATAGATCAAGATCCAAAAACCCCAAAGAGTTTTACCCGAGCAATCTTTCATAAGAAAGATGGACATATCATGTGGTATGTCCGCCGAGTAAGTGGAACCAAAGACCGTGTAGAAGTTGAAGTAAAGGAATTCAAAGAAATAGAGTAGGCGTTCGATGCCCTGACTTCCCTTTAGAAAAGAATTGAGCCTACATATGATCAAGAAAAAAGTCATCGATCTATTTCGGGTAGAACCCGGCAAAAAAGCACGTCTTAAAGATCGGGATACCGGTTGGGCCCAGACAAAGGAACTCAAAGAGCTTGGCAAAGACGTCATTAAGAAACGGGCCCAAAAGATATTAAAGAAGAATCTCGAACATCTCACAGAAGCCCAAGAACTTTTATATGCCGATAATCGCTATGGTGTTTTGATTGTCCTCCAGGCAATGGATGCCGCAGGGAAAGATGGGACTATTAAACACGTGATGTCCGGGGTGAATCCACAGGGATGCCAAATTTTCAGTTTCAAGAAACCTTCGTCGGAAGAGTTGGATCATAACTTTCTTTGGCGTCACATGAAACGGTTGCCGGAACGTGGGCGAATCGGAATTTTCAATCGATCTTATTACGAAGATGTATTGGTCGTCAAAGTCCATCCCAAACTGCTGGAGGAACAACAGTTGCCGCCGGGAAAGCGGGGCAAATCATTTTGGAAGGCTCGATATGAAGACATCAATTGCTTTGAACGACATCTGGTTCGGAATGGCACCATCATCCTGAAGTTCTTCCTTCACGTCTCCAAAAAGGAGCAAAAGCAACGTTTCCTTGACCGTCTGGAACGGCCGGACAAGCACTGGAAATTTTCCCTTGCCGACTTAAGGGAGCGCCAATTCTGGGATGAATATCAGGATGCCTACGAAGATGCGTTAACGGCCACGAGTACCAATTGGGCACCGTGGTATGTGGTCCCTGCCGATCAGAAATGGGTAACTCGGGCTGTGGTCGCCGACATTCTCACCACCAGCATTCTCGATCTGGAATTATCCTTCCCCAGTCCCACCGAAGAAGAGCGCAAGGAACTGCGAAATGCCAGAAAGAAGCTATTAAACGAGGAAGATGCCATCTTGTAGTCGGTCTTCCAAGGCAACCTCAATGCTAACACTCTTGCAGATTAGTAGTTTTGAATCTCCTCAATGGTTCCAACTTGATACACCTCCGGGACAGCCGGCAAACTATAAACAGGCTCCAAAGGATTTCTGTTTCTTGGTGATCTTCCGGGTTCACCGGATTGCGGCATAGGAATTTGCTCCGGATTCGCGGGGCGGGGCAGGGGGATTGGTTCGGGAGTGGGCTCTTGGATTCCGGGAATTGCCGGCGGCGGCTGATAGAAAACGGGGATAGAGCCGGCAACTGAGGCCAATTCCCACGTCAACAGTTGGAGATTATCCTCACGGGTAATATCACCCAAGTACCACATGCGGCATTGAACTCCCCGGCAGTCCTCGTAACAGTGATCCTCCGCTTTGCTGGAATTTACTCGGACCACCATATCAATGGGAACTCCCAATTTGTCGGCCTTGCTAGCCAAGTATTCCAAGGGATAATTTCCCAGGTCGTCGCCAATCAGGACGAACCGAGCATCCGGATTCTCTCTATGAATACCTCGAAGTTTATAAGGAAGAGAAAGGGCGTGATAACAATGGCCATTGATAGTCTTAGGAAAACCAAGCCTGTGCAGATAATTTCGCAGGCCATTCAAATCTCCGAAGCCTGCCGGGTCGAATCCCGTCACCATGACAATATAAACCTGATCTTTGGAAGGCTGAGGAATGGACAAACACGTGGAAATTTGATGCGGCGGAGGTGTCCGCAACGATAATTTGAAACAACCGGACAGACTGAATAGGGCAAACACCAAAAAGAGGCGGCCAATAAGAATC
>CAZPPD010000887.1:0-2768 GCA_964588185.1 uncultured Alcaligenaceae bacterium
GGAAGGCGAGATTAAAGTCGAAGTACCCCCGCCCCAGGAGCGATCCTCAACTCAGGAGAATTGAAATGCGTACAAGCGTCTGCCGGTTGCGAAGATTGTTCCTGGTTCTTTTGGGGATTTTCTTGGCAACTTCTCCCGCTCTCCCGCAAAATTCCCCGCCCCAAACCATTCGCCCTTCCCTGGAGCCGATTGCCGAAACCAAGCTGTTGATGGAAGGATTAGCCTATGCCAATTTTAGGGGGCTGGAACGCATCTTGTCCAAGAAACCAACCAGTATAAAATCCTGGAAATTTGCCCGCGGGCAGGCCCTGTTGATTGCGGAAACCGCCAACCTCTTGATGTTGCGTCCCCCCAAACAAACCCAGGGACAAGCCATCTGGTTTCAGCATTCCATGAAGCTTCGAGTTGCTGCCACGGAGCTTGCTCGAGCGGCCGCCAACCAGGATTTTAATCGCAGCCGGGCCTTGTTTGTCAACTTGGCGAATCGCTGCAATGACTGCCATTCCAGCTTTCGGGTTGCTCAGGAAGTAGTCCCTTTCGCCAATCGAGGAAAGGCCCGCAAGTAAACCGGGAGGGCCTTCAACTTGACCTGACCAACAAACGGATGGTAGGTTAAATAAACGAATTAAATACAATCTTTCTCTTCAAACGAACCGAATTCCCCCTTCAAGATAAGGTGAAAAGTGCCCCGTTTGCTTGTCATCAAAGGTACGGATGAAGGCAAGCAGTTTGAACTGTCTTCGCCGCAATTAGGCATTGGCCGCGATACCCAAAACCAGATTCGTTTACACGATACGGAAGTTTCTCGCCGGCACGCCGAATTTATCACTACCGATTCCGGCTACGTGGTCCGCGATGTCGGCAGTGCCAACGGGACCTTTGTCAACAATAAGAAAATCAGCGAAACGCTTCTGCAAGCGGGAGACCGCATCCAAATAGGCCAAACTCTGTTGGTTTACAGCACCTCTACGGGCCGTACCGAAACCCCTCAACTCCATGGGGACTTGGCCGAACAGATCAACATGATCAGCCGCCATGATTTGGAATTATCTTCGGCGATCATCAAAACCGTGGCCGAAACCGAAGGTAGCCAAATCCTAAGCCAACCGGAAAAGGCAAAAACCCCTTGGCTGCGGACTGCCTTGGCCAATCTGAGCATCATGTATGAAGCCAGCCAGGCCGTCAGCCATATCCTTGACCTCAAGGAAATGTTGAACCGGATTTTGGAACTGATCTTCCGGTCCATCTCTGCTGACCGCGGCTGCGTTCTGATCAAAAATCCCGATTCCGGTGAGTTTGAACCGAAGTCACTCCTGTTGCGGGAACGTTCCGAGCAGCAGGAAAAAATCACTGTCAGTCGCACCATTATCGAGTACGTACTCCGGGAAAAGCAGGGAATCCTGGTCTCTGATGCCAGTCAGGACGAACGGTTCAATACCGGCCAGAGTATTGTCCGCTACGGCATTCGCGAAGTCATCTGCGTCCCCATGAAAGGCCGGCACGAAACCATCGGTGTCCTTTATCTCGACACCCGCAGCAATCTGCGGAACGTGGCCGACAAAAAAACATCGCTGGGGAAATTCACCGAAGATCATTTGGCCCTGGCCATCGCCATCGGCCACCAGGCAGCCCTGGCTGTAGAAGAAACCCGCTACCACGAAGCCATGGTTCAAGCCGAACGCTTGGCGGCCATCGGCCAGACTATCGCGGCCTTGTCCCACCACATCAAGAATATCCTGCAGGGACTGCGAAGCGGCCGGGAAATCATGAACATGGGGCTTTCCGAGAAAAATGACAGTCTGATCCAACAAGGCTGGAAGATCCTGGAAAAGAACCAAGGGAAAATTGACAACCTGGTCATGGACATGCTCAGCTATTCCAAGGACCGGGAACCGGCCGTTGAAGATACCGACCTCAATGAAGTGGCCCAAGATGTCTATGAACTGATGCTCCCCCGCGCCCAGGAAATGAAGATCAAGCTGGAAATCAACCTGGAGGAGAACCTGCCGAATATTCAAATAGACCCCGATGGAATCAATCGGGCCCTGCTGAATATTGTCAGCAACGCTTTGGATGCAGTAGAAGACCGCAAGAATCCGCAAGTAATCATCGGCACTCGCAAAGATCCCGATCGGGATTGGTTGCGGTTAATGGTTCGAGATAATGGTCCCGGAATTGCACCCGAAAAAATGCCTGACATCTTCAAGCCCTTTGTCAGCAGTAAAGGTGCCAAGGGTACCGGGTTAGGATTGGCGGTGAGCCGGAAAATCTTGCGGGAACATGGCGGAGACATCCTCGTCGACAGCAAACCGAACGTGGGCAGTATGTTTATCCTCCGGCTGCCGCGAAGAAGTCCCTTGGGAATGGACATGACCGGAACCGGATTTGAAGTGCCGAATATTCGCCCGATTGGGGAAGAAGGTTCAGATTAATCTTCTTTCAGTTTGGTAACAATCCGGGGAAGAATTTGTCCCGATGGTCCATAAAGACCGACTTCGACCAGCGGAGAGGCATCAGTCCGGACAATATTGATTTCAATGACCGCGGCATCATGGTCGCGGGCCAGGTAAATCAATCCCGCGGCCGGAAAGACTACCGCACTGGTTCCTACCACTAAAAAACAATCACATTCCTTGGTGGCTCGTACCGCTTTGATCCAAACGTCCTGGGGCAGCATTTCACCAAACCAAACCACATCCGGGCGCAGCAGATGACCGCAATTCTCGCATTTCGGCATCTCCCCCATAAATTCCGTACCCCGGTCTTCG
>CAZPPD010000888.1:0-2759 GCA_964588185.1 uncultured Alcaligenaceae bacterium
TGGGGCTTCAGGAGACTTAACCGCACGCAAGATCGTCCCGGCTCTGTTCCATTTGCGTGGAAAAGACCGGTTTCCTGCTGATGCCGTCATCATCGGCCTAGCCCGCTCGCAAATGAGCGATGATGAATTTCGCTCACGAGTTGCCCCGGAGCAAACGCTTTCCAATGGCATTGCCTGGTCCGATTTCGCCAAGCAACTTTATTATGTCTCAGGAGATGCCACCTCAAATGAAGGGTTTGCTGCCTTGAAGGAAAAGTTGGACCAATTGGGATATTCTCGGGGAAACCTTGTGTTCTACCTCTCGGTTAGCCCGAATTTATATACGCCGATTCTGCAGGAATTATCCAACATCGGACTTACCAAGGAAGACAATGAAACTTGGCGAAGGGTGGTTGTCGAAAAACCCTTTGGGCGGGACCAACAATCTGCCAAGGAGTTGAACCAAATCATCCATGACCATTTTTCCGAAAACCAAGTGTATCGCATAGATCATTACTTGGGAAAAGAGACCGTGCAAAATGTATTGATTTTTCGCTTTGCCAACACTTTGTTCGAACCTTTATGGAATCGAAACTATATCGAACACGTGCAAATCACCGTAGCGGAGGAATTAACGGTAGGCAACCGCGCTGGTTATTATGACCAATCCGGAGTCATCCGCGATATGTTCCAAAATCATTTACTTCAGTTAATGACTCTGGTAGCGATGGAAGCGCCCAATAAATTTGAGGCGAATCCGGTTCGCGACGAAAAATTAAAGCTGCTCAATGCCATCTCAGTTCCTTCGATGGAGGAAGCTGCCCAAAGTATTATCTGCGGCCAATACGAGGCATATGGATCGGAAAAAGGAGTTGCTGAACATTCCGTTACCCCAACCTTCGCCGCTCTGAAATTAGAAATCGCCAATCACCGCTGGAAAGGTGTTCCCTTTTACCTGCGTTCGGGAAAGGGCTTAAAACGGCGGTTTAGCGAGATCATTGTTCAATATCTATGTCCGGCCCATTTTATCTTCCCTCTTCCTGAAGGGAAGACGCTGGAATGCAACCGCTTGTCCCTGTGCATTCAACCCGACGAAGGAATTCACGTTCATTTCCAAACCAAAGTTCCGGACCAGGTAAAACTACAACCATCCGAATTAGATTTCCATTACCGGGATTCGTATCCCGATGTGGTCCTTCCCGAAGCGTATGAGCGGTTATTGCTGGACGTAATTCTCGGCGATGCCACTCTGTTTGCCCGCTCGGATGAGATTGAACGAGCTTGGCAAATCATGGATCCCTTTATTGAGGCGAGTGAAAGTAAGCGGATTGGAAAACCAGCCTCGTATCCCAAAGGCTCCGCCGGACCAACTCAGGCCGAAGAGTTTATCCGCCAGGACGGACGAGAATGGCTGACCTTATGCCACCACCATTGATTTTGATGGCCTTGCATTTCAACTCCGGCTACCATGATCGGGAAATATGAAACTTTTCGACTGGAGAAATCCACATGGCATTTATTGATGCCCATGTCCATGTTTGGACGCCGGACACCTCCCACTACCCTTTGGCCCGAGGGTATCGCCGGGAGAATATGCGGCCGCGAAACTTCACCCCGGAGGTTTTGTTTCGCCATACCCGGCCCAATGGGGTGGACCGGATCAATCTTATCCAAATGAGTTTCTACGGCTTTGACAATCGCTACATGCTGGATATGATTTCTCTCTATCCGGGAGTTTTCTCAGGCACCGCAGTAATCGATCCGCATCAAGCCAGACCCGAACGGGAAATGGAGGCCCTAGCGCAGCACGGAGTACGAGCCTTCCGGATTCACCCGCGGCTGAGTCGGCGACCGGCAGCAACTTGGCTTCGTCCTCAGGGATACGCCCAGATGTTTGCCGCCGGAGCTCGCCATAATCTGGCCATGAGTTGCTTGATTGAAACGGATTCCCTGCCGGAATTGGATCGCGTGTGCCGACAGTTCCCGGACACCCCAGTGATCATCGACCATATCTGCCGCATCGGCACCAGTGGAACCATTCGCGAACAAGATGTCCGCGTCTTGCTGGCCATGGCCCAGCATCAACGCGTTATGGTAAAAATCGGCGCGTTCTACGCCTTAGGAAGAAAGCGTCCCCCCTACACTGACCTGGCACCTTTAATTCGCCGGGTCGTTCAAGCTTTTGGGTCCAATCGATGTATGTGGGAAAGCGACTGTCCCTTTCAGGTAGTTGGAATCCACAACTATCGAGACAGCATTAACCTGATTCGCCAAAGGTTAAATTTCCTGACCGATCAAGACAAGGATTGGCTGTTACGAAGAACTGCGGAAGAGTTTTTTTTCCGGCGAAGATGATGGGTGTCAGAGCGGCATCTATTGATTAGACCCGAGAATAGGGTGTCAAGACCAACTCTGACACCTTTGTCCCCCCGAAACTAAAGAACATTCCCAGGATTATTTCCCAGCGGCCCATCTGCATCAACGCCGCCTTCGCCGATTAAGGTGTCGTTCGTGGCGAGTAAATCGATGACATTCATACCCGGACCGGGGCGAGCCTCATCGGGCCCTTGACCGCCGTTGAGGGTATCATCTCCCTCCCCGCCGAACAGGAAAGTGATGGGACCGGTCGGTATACCGGCAGCTTCCGTAATAAGATCGTTGCCGCCGCCGCCAATGGCAGTATCACCAGTTGCAAATAGGAGAGTGTCCTCTCCTTCTCCCATGTTGATTAACGCGGTGCCGCCTTTGCGATTGGTAGAGTAAATATCCCTTCCTTCGCC
>CAZPPD010000889.1:0-2758 GCA_964588185.1 uncultured Alcaligenaceae bacterium
CAAGATCTACGAAATGGTCATTAACAACGATCCTTGTTACGCCTATTTAATGCGTTGTAATCACACGGTGGACCAGAAACTGGTTATGGCACATGTTTACGGCCACTGCGACTTCTTCAAAAACAATGCCTATTTCGCCCACACCAGCCGCAAGATGATGGACGAAATGGCAAAACATCGCATGCGCCTCCGCCGTTATGTCCAGAAATTCGGAGAGGATGAAGTGGGGAGCTTTGTGGATCGCTGTATGTCCATCGATGATTTGATTGATGTGCATTCCACCGCTATCCGGCGCCGCGACGAAAAATCCCGGTATGACTTCAATGAAAAAAGCGAAGACGACGATTCTCTGAAGCTGACCCGGTTCAAGAGTAAGAACTACATGGATGACTTCATCAATCCACCGGATGTTCTGAAAGTCGATGAAGAGGAAAAGAAAAAGGAGCGGGAGAAAGCTTCCAAGAGTTTCCCCGAGCATCCGGAAAAGGATATTTTGCTGTTCTTAATACGCTATGCCCCGCTTAAACCCTGGCAGCGTGATATACTTTCAATAATCCGGGATGAGGCGTATTACTTTGCCCCTCAAGCTCAAACCAAGATCATGAACGAGGGTTGGGCGTCATACTGGCATTCCACCATCATGACCCAGAAGATTTTGAAACCTTCGGAAGTGATCGATTATGCCGATCATCATTCGGGTACCATGGCCACTTCCCGTGGACGCTTGAATCCTTACAAGCTGGGAATCGAATTACTAAGAGATATTGAACACCGCTGGAATACCGGTAAATTTGGTAAGGATTATGATGATTGTGATGATCTGGAAGAACGGCGAAAGTGGGACAAACAACTAGGGTTGGGGAGAAAGAAGATATTCGAAGTTCGCCGCATTTATAATGACATTACCTTTATCGATACGTTTCTGACGCCGGAATTTTGCGTAAAACACAAATTATTCTCGTTTAATTATGACGATCACGCAGCACAGTACTTTATTGAAACGCGTGAATTTGAGAAAATCAAGCAGCGTCTGTTGTTTAGTTTGACCAACTTTGGAAGGCCATGGATCTATGCAGTAGATGGGAACTACCGCAATCGGGGGGAACTCTTATTGCGTCATGGATTTAATGGCATCGATTTACAACTTGATCGGGCGGCCGATACCCTAGCCAACATTCAGAGCATTTGGAGCCGTCCCGTCCATCTTCAGACCATCGTCGAGGACAAACCAACGTTGCTTTCCTTCGACGGTTCTGAACACTCTATTCGAAACTTGGGAGATGCCGATGACCCTAGAAGGCACGATGATGAAAAACCTTTCTGAGTGGCGGCCGCAAGAGCGCAGCTCCTGCACCATCACCACTCCGGAAAACCAGTGGACAATTCACTTGACCGCTGACCGGTGCGACGAACTGGGCAGCCAAGTGTGGGAACTTTGCGTTCGCCGCAAGGAATCCCCTGCCGATCAAAACAACTCCGACTGGGCCAACCGCATCGCCGAGCGGACGCGGGGTTTAGTGGATCGCTTTAAGGTGCTGGAAGTGGACAACACCCGCCACGAAGCCCTGATCCGCAGTGAAAACCCGGTCCAACGCGATGACAAGGTCCTCTATTACGAGATCCACCTGAAAGGGAATTCCGAAGCGACCCTACGCCGCTTCCAAGCTGCAACGGACAGCAAAGGAAAACGGGAACAGGTGGCATTCTTGCTGATGCATGAAGCCACGGTTAGCGTGGTGGATGCCCTAATAGGGTAAAAGAGAGTCTGATTAAATCGACAAGCCCTCGGTTTTACTGAGGGCTTAATTTATTTACGGACCAAACTCGGATTCCAGCGGGACCATTTTTCCTCCCTTTTCCACTCTTTTCCTTGTCTGAACAATTTTTCCTTATCTCAGAATTCTTTCTCCCGACTTTTTGCCGGAGTTTTTGTTGAGATTTAACCCTCGAAGCTCTAAGTGACCTTCACTCATTTGAAATTAGAAGGTGTTACCTTAAAACAGCTTGGATATATTAAAGGAGTGAATAACAAATACCCCAATGACCAAATATTATGTCTCCTCCTCTTCCTGAGTTTGATGATCCTCCGCAAAACCATCTGCAGTTCGAGGACTTGAGAAAAGCCGATCCAAAAAAGATCCAATGGGGTATCGAGTCGAGACACCGCACTCCAATGAAATCCAAACCTGGAAATCCGGAACACGGCATTGAAACGGGAAAGGGAAAATTCTTGACTGTGCTACAAAAATGGGTTCAGATTGAAAAATACAATTTCTTTAATTTTAATCTCATTTCTCCCTAATGCATTGAGGATGTTTATATGCGATAGTGCAGGTTTTTGTGTATTCCAAGCAAAAGAGATGGTTTCACCCTCATCGAACTATTGGTGGTAATCGCAATCATCGCGTTACTAATTGCCTTGTTATTCCCGGCAACGCAAAGAATTCGGGAAATTGCCAATCGGGTAAGTTGCGCCAATAACCTCCGGCAGATGGGCTTGGGAATGATGAATCATCATACCAGCCTGAAACGGTTCCCTTCTGCGGGTTGGGGTTGGAATTGGACGGGAGAACCAGAACAGGGGACCGGGCGAGACCAACCGGGCGGTTGGGCGTACAGTCTTCTTCCTTATATTGAGCAGAAACCATTATTTGAGGTTGGCTCGGGTCTCTCCGGCAATGCCAAGAAACAAGCGCTGGCTAAGGTAATTGCTACTCCTCTGCCGATCCTGAATTGTCCCTCTCGACGGGATGGCGGC
>CAZPPD010000890.1:0-2756 GCA_964588185.1 uncultured Alcaligenaceae bacterium
ACCTCTTAATCAAAGAAAGTCCAAAGAGCCCCTGATAAAAAGGAAACGCACCTTGCCGCCCCCGCCACCACCTCGGCGATCGAGCCCTACCCCAAAGAAGATGAAATTACCCACCGGGAACAGCAACAAGCTACCTTCACCACCGATTCCGGGAACTGTTCCGGATAAGCAGAAAACTCCCTTATCAAAAAAGCGGGCACTGCCCCCGCCGCCCCCTATCGAACCGAATTCTCCAGAACTTCCAAGAAGGAATGGCCCCAAACAGAAATTACCGTCAACCAAGAAAGTTTCTCCCCAACCGGGAAATATTAAGTTCTTTTACTTGCCGGACCTGCCGGACGAACCAATCGAAGAGAATATGATTACTCCGCCCGGCAGAGGAAAGCAAAAATCCAAGCTAAAGACATCTAAGCTAATTATTGAAAAGCGAACACCCCCTAGAACTGTTAGGCGTCCGGTTGCAAAGAAACCTCGGTCGCAATTAAATTCCCAAGCTTAGACAGAAGTGGAATTAAACCGGCCCAAAATATTGCCGAAACCTAAGTTGAAAAAGAATCTTCAAACTGCCAAGCGTGTTGGGGAACCAAAAATCAAACCAACGGTCCATTTGTCGAAAACGAATATAACTCCCTCACCGGCCCTTAAGAAATATGGCAAAGCCAAAGATTACTCTTGGCTGATAGGCAGGGTGATAAGAACCCGAAAAGGAATCCAACTCCGTTACGCCGGGGTAGATCAACAGGACCGCTATGGGGGCAGTGTTCGCCTGGTCAATAATGCTCGGGTTGCCGAGTTGAAAGATGGTTGGTGGGTTAAAGTCCAAGGCACCTTGCAAAGCTATCAAAATATCTCGCCACCTTACTTGGTGAATAAAGTTCAAGTCTGGAAAAAGAAATAACCTTCGCCCAAAAGGAGGCCGAAGGTTTCGTAACCGGAGATTACCTTCGCCCAAAAGAAGGACAAAGGTTTGGTAATCAGAGGCAGTAGCGTCTCGCTTCAAAAGCTACTTTCCTTAAAGCCCCTCTACTTCCCACCCCCGACGATATTCTTTGCGGACATGCTGGTTGGCCTGCCGGTTGTTGGTAACCCGCAGGTTCTCCGTATCCCATTGCAAGGTAGTATTGGGAAAGCGGGTCGCAAGGCACCCCAGCAACACTCCCTCGGTCAGGTTTCCGGAGTAACTGAAAGGCGCTGAGGTTTCCCCATTGCCGCGGCAGGCTTCGACGAATTGGAGATAGTGATTCTGAGCACCGGGTTGCGGCATCTCGTAGTCTCGAAAACGTTCCTGAGGAAGGAGAACCGGGGATGCAATGTAAGGTGAATACAACACTCCATTCGCACCAATATAAATGGATCCTTGCCCACTCAATCGGCGATTACCCAGATGCCGCTGTACGGCTTCCGGGGGTCGCTGGTTGCCGTCGTACCAATAGAGCGTAAAGTTCTCTGCAGTATGGCGGGTTCCGGGGAAATTATATTGGACCTTGGCGTTGAGTCCCCAGTTGGTCTCGTATGCACTGCCGCCCGTCGACCGGACCGAACGGGGAGAGGTTAATTCCAGCGAAGTAAAGACCGGATCAAGAATATGGCACCCCATATCCCCGAATGTGCCGGTACCGAAATCCAATCGTTTCCGCCATTGGAAAGGATGATAATAGCCGTTGATATAATTCCGGTCGGCAGCTACCCCAATCCACCAGTCCCAATTCAACTGTTCTGGAACCGGATCTCGGCGATTAGGGGGATTGTTCGGATCGCCCCAACGTTTGTTGCTCCAACTGTGAACCTCGCGCACCCGGCCGATGGCCCCTCCCTGAATTATGGCCACGACCGTCCGGTGAACCGCATGCGAATGAATCTGGATTCCCATCTGGGAAACAATTCGGCGCTGCCGGGCTACGGTGGCTAACTGCCGCGCCTCATGAATAGTATGAGTAAGCGGTTTTTGGGTGTAAACATGAACTCCCCGCTGCATCAAACGCATGGTAATCGGAGCATGCATATGATCCGGCGTGGAAATATTGGCGCTGTCAAGGTTGCGCTCGCGGTCCAAGAGCTGACGCCAGTCTTGATAGACGCGCACATTGGGAAACATGCGGCGGACATCTGCGGCTCTCGACAAATCAACCTCGGCCACCGCTACCAGGTTCAGGTTTCGGCTGGCAGTCAAGGAGCGAATATCGGACAACGCCATGCCGTTTCCCCCAAAGCTGGCGTGGTTCAATGTTTCATTGGGAGCAGCACCGGCATGGTGGCGAAACGCAAAGGGAGCGGCGATGCCGGCGGCAGCCATGGTTTTTAAAGCAGACCGGCGATCCATTTTCCTGATGGTCATCAACAAAATCCTTTCCGAGTAGGAAGAAGAATTAGGTTTCCGTGGGGAAACCAACCTGGGTAGGAAAAAGTAGGGGTATTTAGCTGAGTAAGTCAATTGTAACCGGTGCGGTCGAGGTTATCTAAGGATAATATTATGAATTGCTGGTTTTAGAATGGCTTGTGGAGGGATGAAGGAAAATAGCCTGGTGAAATTGGCGATTACCTGGAACTCCTACATCATTTCTTTGATCCGATGCAGGATTTCCTGTTCAATGTAAATGTCCCTTCCTTTCGGAATCCAGTTGCTTTCGAAGATAGTTGGATCGACGATATCAAAATTGCGGCCCACATCATTTTCCGCAGTAAAGATAGCCGCACCCGCCGTAGACCTGACTGGACGAGGCAGATCTTCCAGTTCTTTGAGAACTATCACTTGAATG
>CAZPPD010000891.1:0-2749 GCA_964588185.1 uncultured Alcaligenaceae bacterium
GTGGTGGTGGCACTTGGGGCAGGAATCAGCACCTGGCAGGCAATTCGGGCTACCGATGCGGAATGGCTGGCCAAAGCCGAGGCCAAGCGTGCCAAGAAGAATGAAGACCAGGCTTGGAAAGCCGAAAAAAAAGCAAGGGACGCCAAAAAGATAGCCCTGGATGCGGAAAAGATAGCTAAAGATGCTGAAGGCAAAGCGAGAGATGCTGAAGCCAAAGCTAAAGATGCCGAAAAGGATGCCAAGGATTCCGAGAAAAAGGCCAGGAAAGCAAAAAAAAAGGCCATATTGGAAGCCAAGAGAGCGAACGAAAACAAAATCCGTGCCGAGAAAGCGGAGAAAACTACCCGGCGGAGACTTTACTCGGCCAAAATGAACCTTGGAGATGTTGCTTGGTCACGGAAATATTCTGGGCGTTTGCTGGAATTGTTAGAGGCTCAGCGTCCACTTCCCGGGCAACTGGACCGGCGCGGATTCGAATGGTACTACCTTTGGTGGTTAAGCCACCGGGGAAATAAGTTTACTCTTCGGGGCCATCGGGATACGGTATGGGCGGTTGCCTATTCTCCGGATGGCCGCACTTTGGCTTCCAGTAGTTCCGATGGAACGATCCGCCTGTGGGATGTGGAGACTGGAAAACTCCAAGCGATACTCACTAGTGGGTCAGGGGGGGCCTACTGCCTAGCATATTCCCCTGACGGAAAAACCTTATGTGCCGGCAGGAGTAACTCCAGCGTAGAAATTTGGGATCTGGCCACCAACCAAGTCCGCTTCACCCTGAGAGGTCACTCTAGGGCAGTGACATCAGTCGTTTTTTCTGAAGATGGCAACATCCTGGCAACGGGCGAGCATTACGAGATCCAAATTTGGGACACATCAAGTTGGAAGGAATTAAGGAGTTTCAAGGCAAAAGGAGTGGGGTCCATTTCACTTTCCCCGGATGGCAATACCGTAGCCTTTTGTGGGTTCCAAAATGTCCGCCTTGGAAACCTGAAAACTGGGAAGGTGCGGTCGCTTCCCGGTGATCACCATTGGTGGATTTGGACCGTTGCTTTTTCACCGGACGGCAAGTTGGTCGCTTCCGGTGCAAGAGACGAAGCAACGGTGATGATTTGGGACGTAGAAACCGGCGAAAAATTTAGAGGCCTGCACGGTCATACCAAGGGGGTTCATTCGGTTGTATTTTCCCAAGATGGCAAACAGTTGGCATCCGGTAGTGGTGATGGAACTGCTCGGGTATGGGATTTGGCTACCGGCGAACACCAAAGCTATGGCCACTTGGGTCCGGTTCGTTCGGTTGCCTTCTCCCCGGATGGGAAAGGATTGGCTACTGCTGGCGAGGACTATACGGTCAAGCTTTGGGATTTAAATGTCAAGCATCAGCGGCTGGTTTTACCCCGGCAAAAAGGACTGGTCTGGTCTGTGGCATTCTCTCCGGATAATCGGTATCTGGCAACAGCCTGTAACGGGGAGAAGACTATCCGGGTCTGGGATCTTAAATCGGGTAAAGAGCGATTGAGCCTTGTTGGGCATAAGGAGACCAATTGCGCCGTAGCTTTTTCTCCGGACGGAAAACTGCTGGCCTCCGGGGGACACGATAGAAGTGCAAAGATCTGGGACCTCTCTACCGGTAAGGAGATAGCCACACTCACAGGACACAAGGGGCACATTCACGCTCTGGCGTTTTCCCCCGATGGCAAGAAACTGGCATCATCAGGAACAACAAACGAAGTAATGCTTTGGGATACTACTTCTTGGAAACGAATTGCTACCCACACCATTAACAAGCAACATTCCTGGGCTTTGTCATTTTCCCCCGACAGTAAAAACCTGGGGGTGGGAACGAATGACGGAAAATTACGAATCATAAATGTAGTTACCGGCCGCGAAAATAATATCCTGCATTCGGGTGGTTTTGATGCGAATGGTAGCCAAGTTTTCTTTTCACCGGACGGAAGCAAATTGGCGGCTCTTTCGGAAGAAGTAGTCCGAATCTGGGACCTTTCGACGGGTGAGGAAATTCGTTTAATCGGCGGCTCTCAGATATCAGCCCAACCGCATTGCATTGCATTCTCCAGCGATTGGAAGATTCTCGCGGTTGGCAGCAGCGACGGCAGCGTTAAACTCTGGGATGTAGAACGAGGGGAGGAACGAGCTACCCTGCGGGGTCACACCGATGAGGTAACGACGATTGCCTTTTCCCCGGATGACCGGATGCTGGCCACCGGCGGTTGGAGTGGAATAGTGCAAATCTGGTCCACAGCCAGCGAGCAGGATGTGTTGGCCCAGAGTTATGTTCATGATCCCCGCGAAGGGTTGGCTTGGTCGTTAGTGGAAGGCGGCGATAAGGTATGGTCCAATCAGCCTAAAAGCTGCTGAGACTTACCGAAAAGCCTTGAAGATCTACAAAACGTTAGCGACCGAATTCCCGAAGAAAAGCAAGTACCGGTGGAGTATGGCCAGGTGTTACTACAGGCTAGGGGCCGTGTATAAGAAAACCGGAAATTTAGAAGAACGGCGGCAAGCTTACCTTCAGGCCATTGCGGTTTATCAAAAACTCAGTGCTGAATTTCCAAACAAAGCGTCCTATCTTTTCCCCTTGGCTTCTCTCTACCTAAGCCTTAGAGATTACCATCAAGCCATCGATGTATACTCCAAAATACTGAAGTTACAACCGGAAGATTGGACAATCCTGACCTCTCGCGGGAAAACATTTACCCGGGTGCGAGAATGGGCCAACGCCTTTGCCGAC
>CAZPPD010000892.1:0-2747 GCA_964588185.1 uncultured Alcaligenaceae bacterium
TGACATTTAATTGTCAGTTGCACCGCATTGTGAATCACGGTTTGTTTTTGGATTCTTCGTTGCTTGGTAGGATTTAACCAATGCCAAAACTGCATAGGCATGACAATACATGTTCCCGCCATGTTTTCCTGCAAGATAGCCGTGCTTGTTCTGTGAATCGAGCAGAAACAACTCAGCTTTGTGGGTGGTTTCGGCAAACTTGCCTTTTCCCGGGAAGTTCCCATCGGCCATAAAAGCAAGAAATGCAAATGCGGTGATACCCGTGTTGTGGGGAAAGCGCAGGGATTCGGACCAGGACCCGTCGTCATTCTGCTTGCCCGCCAACCAGGTAAGGGATTTTTTCACCGCTACTTTGACATTTGAGGATTTACCTTCCTTAACCTCAGAAGAAGCGGGTGCAATGAAAAGTAACAAACTTAATAAACTAACAATTCCAGGGTTGAATATTGCCGGCCGCTTGGACATTGGTCTCTCCCCATGAAACCCGCAAAGAAGGACCCTACGATGCGTCTTGCACTTGTACAGCAAAAAGCTACTCCGGACAAACAAAAAAACATCGCCAAAGGTCTCGAGAATCTGGAGGCAGCAGCAAAGAATGGGGCGAAGGTAGTTTGTTACGCAGAGCTTGCTTTCGAATGGTTTTACCCTCAGAAACCGGCTCAAGGGGATGTGCTATCTTTGGCCGAGTCCATTCCCGGTCCTGTGACAGATGCATTTTCGGCTAAAGCAAAGGAACTGGGAGTGGTAGTTGTCCTTAACCTCTACGAAAGGGATGGCTCAAAAGGGTTTGATACTTCGCCCGTGATTGATGCGGACGGCACGATCCTCGGCAAGACGCGAATGATCCACATCACCGAATATCCGTGCTTCCACGAACAAGGCTTTTATACTCCCGGGGACACCGGAGTCCCGGTTTACTCCACTCCGTTCGGGAAGATTGGAGTCGCCATCTGCTACGACCGCCATTTCCCGGAATACATGCGGGCCATGGCAGTAAATGGCGCGGATCTGGTAATCATTCCCCAAGCCGGTGCAGTGGGAGAATGGCCCGACGGCCTCTATGAAGCCGAACTGCGAGTGGCTGCCTTCCAGAATGGCTACTTCACTGCCCTTTGCAATCGGGTAGGCCGGGAAGAGTGCCTGACTTTCGCCGGCGAGTCCTTTGTTTGTAACCCCGCGGGCCAAGTCATCGCCCAAGCAGTTAAGGGGCAAGAGGAAATTCTTTACGCGGATATTGATTTGGACCTAGTCAAGGATTCGCATGCCCGAAAACTATTCTTGCGGGACAGACGCGCGAAACTCTATGGGGATTGGCTTAACAAAGGATAGTCAAATAATAGTGAAAAATCGGGCGTTTTGAGCAATGGGTATTTTACACCCTGACCTGTTCGCCACACCCGCTGGAGAGTACCGCTTTAATCCGCTTTAATCCGCTTCTTGCGTATCCCCGGTATCGATCTCCAAAGGGCCTTTGAGTGTTTCCTCTTCAGTGGGGGGTAAGGTCAGCACGCGCACCAAACAGAAACTCACCAGCAATAATACGGAACAAACCGAGATTACCATCACCATCCAACCGCCGGTTTCCAGATGGTAATTTTGCACTACCACTTCAAATTCCATAGGCACGGTAACATTGTTTAAAGACACCAAGACCTTTGCCTTATGGAATTCATCGAGCTCAAAATCGGGGGCTGCTTTCAGAGAAAAGGGAAGATTGGTATCCGGTTTCTTTTCTTCGGGATCCTTTAGAATGCCATTTTCGATATTGCTGGAGATTCCTTTGGGCAAACCCTTAATTTCGACGGCAATATTCCCATCCAATAGTTCCCGGTTCACTTTGATTTCAAGGGTGGCTTTTTTATCCACAGGAATAAATACTTTCGGAGTAACCTTGACGGCTTTTTTAATCTTTTCTTTCATCCGTTCTGCTCTGGAATCCTGGGCGATTGCTACCAGAGCGATCGAATGGCTGATGATTGCGGCCAAAAAAACTCCAACGAAATATCTCATCTTTTTCCTCTATCCGTTATCAGGAAGCCGGAGGTGAATCCCCCGAAGGTAAATCTTCAGGAGATTGATCTTCTGGATTCTTAAATCGGCCTTCTTTTTCCCATCTCTGCCCGGCAACAAAAATCAGCAGTTGCAAAAAGACCATAACTAAAATAATGAGCCCAATCGACCAGAGTGCCACGGGGTTTTTGGCAAGATTTTCCAACTGGCCGCGCAAGTTTAGAAAGATAAAGCCGACAAAAACAATACCCAAATAAACGGGAACAACATATTTCAGTAGATATTGCACAAATCTCGGAATGCGAATGTGGGCTCCTTGGTGGGCCTCCTTTTCTCCCTTATCGATTCCCAGCACCCAGCCGTAGATCAAGGCTTGAATCATGGCCAGCACGAATATCAAGAAGCTTCCCACCCAAAAATCCAAAGTATCCAAAGCGATGGTATTCTTTGAGAAATAAGCGACAAAGCCGACGCCTAAGGCGGAAACCAAACCCAGCAGGGCGGCCGAAGCATGGCGTTTAAGGCCGAAACCTTCTTCAAAAAAAGCAATCACCGGCTGCAGCATGGACACACTACTGGTCACTGCGGCAATGAACAGCATAAAGAACCACAGGAAACCAAAGAATTGGCCGCCCCACATGTTGGCAAACACATTGGGAAGAGCTACAAAGCCAAACGCGAAAGCAGATTTCGTGGAATCAGGATCGGCCGGTCCAATATGCATGAAAGCCGGCGGG
>CAZPPD010000893.1:0-1251 GCA_964588185.1 uncultured Alcaligenaceae bacterium
ACGTGCGGAACGAGTGTTCGCAAACGAACTGTTGCTCGCTCCCGTTCGCGAAAATGCGGCGACCCAAGTTGTCCTACCAAAACAACGGCAAGTGTGGTGAAAGTAATAGTAGACATAGTATCCTCCCGGAGGTGGTGGCAAAAATCCCTTCCTGCCAATGCCAAAAGGTATTACAAATGGGCAGAGCTTCGCGATATTAGTTGGGCGGTAGGGCGAGAAATGGAGAGGAACCAAATGGAGAGGAACCTAACTAGATATAACTATCACTCATCCCTGACAGAGTCAAGATAGCCTAAACTTTTTGTGTTTTTTTCAACCTGTTCCAATTTCAGTTCTGTTGGTTGAGGAAACAAACTAAACTAGTGAAACGCCACCAGGGGTGAGGATTATGATGGCTAATGATAAGTAATTCTAATTTAATTTATCAGATATTATTTTAATATCTTCCGCCCTTGCCGTCAAGCTTTTATCTGTAACCCTGCAAAACCGAGTGCATTTGCTTTCCAACCTCTTTGTTCTGGAGTTATTTTCTATCTCCAATATACTTAAAATTATCATCCCTTTAATGAATTTATTTTGTTCGAAATATACTGATCCCTGTAACTTTATTGTTTTCTACTGATCCCATTGGCTGGACATTACAGCATCTCAAATCTCGGGAGATTTATTTCGGACCTGAAATTACCTGAGAAAAAGAATAAAGCAGCAAAGAAATGATACCTTGTGTTTCCTCTCTTCGGAAATTGGTTTCAGCCGAACTGACTCCTACTTCGGTCCCCAGTTATCGAATGCGTAGTTCAGGCTCCTCCGACAAACCAACCTCCTTCGGTTGGATAACTGCTACCAAGGTCCACTTCGCAGAAGGTATCCTGGCAAATAGAAAAGTGGAGGGTTGCTTCGTCCAGGGATCAACAACGTCCAAGGCAATCCCAGTCTTCTCTTTCCCACTTACTATTCGGTCGGTGAAGGTTTTAAAACCCGGAAAAAGCTTAATAAAACCCGAGGAATCTTTCGGGTAAACAAATCGAGGTGGTTTTCCCTTGCCGGCCAATTCCGAGAAATCATAGTTCCGGTGCGGATGGCTAATGATTAAACCAAGGTTATCCTTCTTTTTGAAATTGCAGACTACAAATCCATACCCATGGCCCAATCCCATTTGGTTGATGAGTTGGTTGAGATTTAGCGTGTTGTGGAAAAAGTGGCGGATGGAAACATCGACAGACACAACTCCGAAAGTTCACTCCTTTTATG
>CAZPPD010000893.1:1261-2737 GCA_964588185.1 uncultured Alcaligenaceae bacterium
CCTTCTGCATAGTTCGCCAGATCGGCACGATATAACCGATCAGCACCTCATTGCCGACATCCACACTTGCCGCATCCCAACCGGGACGCTTCTCTCGAATGCAGTCCTTGTACCAATCTTTCTCCAGGAAGTTATAACCTTCTTGTTCATGAAGATAAATCTTCTCGACCCGCGAACCCTCAGGGTCCTCTTTCCGGTTTCGAAAAATGAATAAACCATATTCCTTGTCCTTCTGGAATTTTCCCGGACTAAAAGCAACCGCCAGCCCATGGATGCGTTTATCTCGCGCTAACATCACCCGCATCCAGGATGCAAAATCCTCTTCCCCATGCAGATCTGCATTTTGCACCAGGGTAGCCAAACCATGTCCGACTCCTTCAAGTTGCTTCAGGTTGCTTTCAATTCGTTCGGCCAATTGTTGGGTCAAGGCGAGTTGAGTACGGTCTCGCTGTTTTTCCGCCTCATGCCGGGCTCGGTCAGCTCGAATATAACCCCAACTTGCACCCACCAGGCCTACTACCAATGCCAAGCAAATCCCGACCACTGCAACAACCGACTTCTTGTTTCGCCGCAGGAATTTTCCCAGCCGATAGGTAGTGGAAGGAGGTCGAGCTTCGACCGCTTCATCCCCCAAGTACCGCTCGATATCCCGAGCCAAGCTACTAGCCGTTTCATAGCGCCGCGAACGATCCTTCTCCAAGCACTTCATCACAACCCAATCCAACTCGCCGCGCATTAACGCCTTCAGTTTTTTGGGGTCTGTTTTTCGCGCCGCAAATATAGCACGAGGACACTCCGCAGTAGATAACCGGGCGGAAGGCGGCAAAGGTTCTTCCTCGCGTATGATGCGGATGGCCTCATGGGAAGGTACTTGTCGTAGTCGCTCAGGATCGAAAGGGCGAAGTCCGGTCAGCAGTTCGTAGAGAATCACTCCTAACGAGTAAATGTCCGCTCGGGTATCAATATCAACCGCCGAGGAACCTGCCTGTTCGGGCGACATATACTCAGTTGTGCCGATCACCGTACCTAGTTGAGTATTCAGGGTCTCATCTCCCAACTTGCCGCCGGTCGCCTTGGCGACGCCGAAGTCAATAACCTTCGGCACCGGTTTCCCATCGTAGATGGTCACCAGAATATTCGAAGGTTTCAGATCCCGATGCACGATTCCTTTCTGATGAGCATGCTGAACCGCCTGACACACCGGCACAAACAACTCCAATCTTTGCCTTGGAGTCAAACCGTTCCCATCGCAGAACTCCGACAACTGCAATCCATTTACCAACTCCAAAACAAAAAACGGCCGCCCGTTTTCCGTTATTCCTCCATCAAGAACCTTGGCGATATTCGGATGATCCATCAGCGCGAGTGCCTGCCGCTCCGCGTCAAATCGGGCGAGCACCTGTTTGGAATCCATACCGGATTTAATCAGCTTGACAGCAACCATCCGAGTTACCGGCGAGGTCTGTTTGGCAACCC
>CAZPPD010000894.1:0-2734 GCA_964588185.1 uncultured Alcaligenaceae bacterium
ATGGGCCACAGCAGATCATCCTCCAAGCGAATAGCTCCATCGGCATTTCAATAAGCACTGATGCTGGCGGCGAATACCACCATACGCACATTGGTTTTCCGGGATTCATCCAAAACGTTGAGAGTGCCCGTGGCACAGACTTCGTGGCTTAAAAGCGGCTGTTCAACGCTCAAGGTAACCGAAGGAAGGGCAGCCAAGTGATAGACCACTTCACATCCCTGGACTGAAGATTTTACTGCCGCCGGATCAACCACGGAGCCTTGGATTATTTCCACATCATTTTTCACGGCTTCAAGGTTATGTAGATTCCCGGTACTCAGGTCATCCAAAACCCGGACCTTCTTTCCTTCGGCCAACAGGGATTCGACCAGATGGGAGCCGATAAACCCGGCACCTCCGGTAACCAAACTTATCTGCACGAAATATCTCCCTAATTTTTGCCTGCCCGCCAGTGTGTTCTATACTTCGGTAGAACACAATCGGACAACCTGATTGTTTCTTTATCCAACCGAAAAAGGTTCTGTTCTGGAAGTATACACTACCGAGAACCGGAACCTCGAAGCTTGATGAAAACATTTACCAAGTCTGCTTTGTGTGCTGCATATAAGTATTCGGGAGTCGTGCAGTTACAAGAAGCGGTGCAACTGCGTACCGGGCAGACCCAAATGGCGATTCTGATATTTCACCGCGTGACCGATGAAATTCCACCCGATGGAATTACTGTTTCCACAAAGCGGTTTCGCAGGATCTGCCAGATGTTAAAGCAAAGCTTTCAGGTAGTCCCGTTAGCGGAAATATTTCGTATTTTGCGATCCGGGGAGCCATTCCCTCTCAGGACGTTAGCTATCACTTTTGACGATAGCTACCGGGATAACTTGGAAGCTGCTCGAGTACTGAAGGAGCATCAGCTACCCGCAAGTTTCTTTATCCCAACCGGAATGGTTGAAACGGATAAGGTTTACGAATGGGACCGAGATCTTGAGGTGCGGTTGGCGAATCTCAGCTGGGATGATGTTCAAGAAATGGCCGACATGGGCTTTGACATCGGCTCGCATACAGTGAACCATCCGAATATGGCGGCAGTTTCGGAAGCCGAATATTTGTTTGAATTGAGGGAATCCAAGAAGATTCTCGAGGATCGACTCCAGAGACCGGTTCAATGGTTTGCGTTTCCCTTTGGCGGGCATGAGCACATACCATTTGCACGGCTTTCCCAAGTACGGGAGATGGGCTATGAAGGATGCGTTTCTGCATATTCGGGATTTATCACACCGGGAATGGATGATGCAATCTTGCCCCGAGAAGCGGTCCCTTACTTTGACAGCGTGATCAATTTGGAACTCTACCTTCGCGGCTGTCTGCATTGGATGTATTCCTTGAAACGAAAAATCAGCAGCATTGCAGCCGGGGTCTAATGCGACTCTGAAAAGGTGCCCCTATGTATTTACTGGTTCCCCCACTTTCTCATCAAGGATTGAAAGAACTTCCCGAAACGATAACCCCAGCACCGGTTCGTCGTCCCCAAGTTCACCCGGGAGCAATCTCGGTTGTGGTATTGGACAGCCTTACCCGGCTGGAATCGTATCGGGATGAATGGGAAGACTTGATCCAGGAAGTATCGGAGCCGAATGTTTTTTACGAACCTTGGATGCTGCTACCTTCCGTACAGGCCTTCAGGAAAGATCAGGAACTGTTCTTCCTGCTGGTTTTTGCTCACAGCGAGACGAACCCTGCCGACCCGCCTTACTTGATTGGCTTTTTGCCTTTGCATCGAGAGAGAAAGTATAAAAAGTTACCGGTCCGGATTTTGCGCCCTTGGAATCATCTGCACAGTTTTTTGTGTACGCCGTTAGTGCGAGCGGGATTTGAGGCCACCTTTTGGAAGACCTTGTTGAATTGGCTGGACAATGGTTACCCGCGCTCGGGTCTCCTGGAATTGGAATATCTTGGCAGCGATGGCCCGGTGTCTGAGGCTTTAGATGAGATTCTCCATGAGAGAAAGCTCTCTTTCTGTGAAACCGGTCGTTATGAGCGAGCTCTTTTGATTCAGAAAGAGGCCGGAGCGGAGGAGTACATTCAACATACGTTTTCTTATGGACTGCGCAAAGAAACCAGGCGGCAGCGGCGGCGGATACAAGAATTGGGAAACCTGGAACTTGAAAAGCTGGCGGACCCGGACGAGTTAGACGAATGGATTCAGGAATTTCTAGATCTGGAAAGTAAGGGATGGAAAGGATCCGAGGGAACTGCTTTGGGGCACCGGTTCTCCGAACAGGAATATTTCCGAACAGTAGTCCGCGAAGGATTTCAGCGGAACCAAGTGATGATCCTTCGTCTCCGTTTAGATGAGAAAACCTTGGCGATTAAGTTCAATTTCCTTTCGGGAGAAGGTTCTTTTGCCTACAAGATCGCTTTTGATGAGAGCTATGCCAAATATTCCCCCGGGGTAATGTTGGAGGTCGACAATATTCGGGAAGTTTTTTCTCATCCAGAACTCCAGTGGATGGATTCCTGCGCGGTTCCGGATCACTCCATGATTAATCGCTTATGGGGAGAGCGGCGGACGATTCGATCGGTCCTTATTTCCACGAAGAGGTTCTTGGGCAACCAAATAGTGGACCTGTTGCCGTTTGTCCGTTGGGTGAAAAAGAAGATCAAAAAGTGTAGTTAAAATATTCCTTTAGCGGGAAACAAGGAGCGTGGTGTGCTTAGCGGGCGGGGAGCTTTTGCTCCG
>CAZPPD010000895.1:0-2732 GCA_964588185.1 uncultured Alcaligenaceae bacterium
ACCCAGCCAATCCAACGGAACTTCAGTCCGCCTTCGACGTGGAGTTCTTTCCACATCATCGGCAGGTTCCCAATCTTTGGCCGCGGAATGTAAAATAAACCTTTGATTTGCCGCCTTTTTCGAACTCTTCCGACCTGCTTGCGGGCGATTGCCCGGAGCCGCCAAATGGACCAAAAGATGCACCACCCGCCGACAAGGCCATTGAAAATAGCGTAATCCCGCAACAAGGTCGGCAGCATCGTAGCTAATGTCCCGGAAAAACCCGCTTGCTGCACGTTTGCCAAAAGGAGAATCAGATTTCCAGAATTGAACGGGGAGATCCAAATAAACAGGTCATCCACCGTTAATTCATACAAAACCCCATTAAACGTAAAGGAAAATATCTCGTTCCCCAAAATGGAGGAAAACCAAAACTGCATGAAATAAAGGAAGAAAGATAAACCGTAATACAGGACGGCGAGCAGATAAGTTAGCGCAATGGCATCCCGCGGCCGAGTGTAGTAAGTGGAACAGGCAATACCAACACCGGCCAGGCCAAACATGGTAAGCCCGGTAACGGCAAACCCCGACAGGATCAGTTCGGGACTGACACCCCCAATGAATTGCACCATCGAGAGCAGCGGCAATCCCGTCAATACGAATACGGTCAGGTTGAGTAATCGAGCACCAAGCTTACTCAATACGATTTCGCGATTGCGAAGGTCGGTCGCCAAAAGATATTCCAACGTTCGCCGCCGTTTCTCATCGGCAATCGAACCGGCCACATAAACTGGAGTAAGTATCAGCACGGCCACAAACTGGATTACCATGAACATTTCAAAGTAATTTTGAGCCAGCTGTGCCGCCCGTTGTTGCGATGAACCGGAGTTGTAATAGTAACTATTGGAATAGGATAAAAATACACTCGACAACAAGCCAAAAAGCAACAACGCATACAAACAACGCAGCAGAATATATCTTCCGCGCCGTGCCGAGCGGATGATGTCATAAAACAAGACCGGGCCGAACAGTTTGATCCAGCCGCGACGAAACAAAATAGAAGCGGCCAGGACCCATATTCCCCAACCTAATACCAGGAATACCGGGTGCATTTGCAACCAGGAAGTGCCTGTGCCGGTTCCAGATGGGGTTATATTCCAAAGTACAACTGCGATGGCTGCTAACCCCAAAAAACTCAACCGTTCTTGCCAGGATTGACGGCTGTTCGACCAGCGGAAAGTCCGGTTGCACCATTGGAAGAAAGTCATTGGGGGAATCTTACTGCTGGTAGGGGATAAGTTTGAATTGGATGAGCGTAATATTAGTTGCCATACAATCCGGCAATACTGGCAGCTTGTTCGCGTTGTTCCAGCCACCCGGTAACCTCGCGAACATCACTGAGAATGCCATCCACTTGCCGGCGTTCCAAATTGAGTTGGTGAACCACCTCTTCGGGGACCGGGGCGTACACGATTTCCAATTCCTTAAATACCCGCTTTCCAAGTAAAGCAGAAATTTCCGTTCGTATCGCATTCCAGCGCAAGGGAAGAAATACGGCGATCAGAATATGTAAGGTCACCAACACCACCAATAGAATCGGTAACGGCAACAAGAAATCAGTTAAGCCGATTTGCGAGTTCTCTTCCATGAAAAACTTCCACAGCACCACTGCATAGGCGGCTAGTAAGAAAATCGGCGGTAAAGTATTGGCGAGAAAGACAAAAAAGGTCTGCAGGAATTTCCGAAATCCGGATGGCCGGGTCCAACCATGTTCCACTTGTCCCATCACATCAATCAGGGCATTGGAATAGCGTTGTTGCCAATCAATCTTGTGCGCCTTTTCCGTGGGATCGGTCAACAATCTCACCGGAAAGCCTTGCTCATCGGCAATAATTAACATCCGATCTACCATCGCTTTGCCGCGGGCATCCAAATGGCGTTCGGCGGCCGTTTTGCTGCAGGCACGACTAAATGAGATCAAATCCCACGATGAAGGTGCCGCCGATTGTTTATCCCCTTTGGGAGCAAAGGGAATTCGGTCCCGAAGGGTGCTGCCGGCATATTTCAAATGGTTGAAAACGGTGAGATAACCGGCCATTAGGTTGTGAAATTTCTCCTGCCGTTGAAGAGCAAAATGATGCTCCACTTCCCGCTGGTAAGGTTCAAGAGTATCCAATAATACTTTGGCTTCTTCCTCGGCCTCTTTTTTCAGAAGATCGATCCACACCTTCTTGGTTCGCTCGGCTTCCGCCGTTAGATCCGGCGGTTTGGCATTCTTGAAAGCATGCTCTAGTTGCCGCAGCAATTGGCTGACTCCTCGGGCCTTAATCGCTTCGATCTCCAACTTGCCCAAGCCCATCTCCAGCCATTGCACCAATTCCTGGAATTGTTCGCCTTCAGGCAAATTATTGGTTTCCTGGCCGTTGCCGCCGGCCCTGTCCACCCAATACTGAGCGCAGGTTCGGAATACTCTTGGGTTCTCAAACCCCTCCTTCTCGAGATCTTGAATTAGATCTTCATCCGGACGAACACCTTGAGCGGCATAGCTGACAAGACAACGGTCCCACTTGTTGAGGACGAAAGCAAAGGCCCGGCGTTGGCGTTGCTTCAGGAACAGATCCCAACCCAGTTTGTCGTGGTATTTTTCTTGAGAGCCGACATAGAGCACAATATCCGCTACGGGAAGAATATGCTGCAATTTCTCGCGATTGGCTAAATCATTGCTGTCGAGGTCCGGGGTGTCGACGATGATC
>CAZPPD010000896.1:0-2719 GCA_964588185.1 uncultured Alcaligenaceae bacterium
CTCACGGCTTACCCTATCGAAAATATCAAGAATCTACTTCAAATCAGGATTTTTAAACTTCTTGTTGATTCCCGGACGGACGCTTTTTTCTTGAGCGTTGGCGAGAGTCGGTCTGAGCAAAAAGATTGCCAGGAGGAAGGAAATGCCAATCCGGCTGTATAGGGAGATCATTTTTGGTCCTTTTTGTTATGAAGGGGCCTATTTAAATCCTGCCAAATTGCCGGTCCAAATCCTGCCGGCTAAACAATAGCGAGGTGGGCCGCCCGTGGGGGCAATGATGAGCATCGTTTGCCAGGTGGCGTTGTTCCACCAAGGTGGAAATCTGTTCGGAGGTTAACGGGTCCCCGGCTCGAACCGCCGCATGGCAGGCCATTAAGCTCAAAATATCATTGACCAGATGTTCTCGACTCGGCAGCCGGTCCTTGGCGACGAGGTGATCCACAACCGCTTTAAACATCTTCTCCGGCGGCCGGTGTCCCAAAATCGCCGGGTAACTTTGCAGGAGAACGGTTTTGCCGCCGAAGTCTTCCACCTGCAAACCCAACTCCGCCAATTGATCCTGATGCTCAAGGGTCACCGCAGCTTGTTCCGTAGTAAGCTCGATAGTCTCCGGAATCAGCAGTGACTGCGACTCCAGCGAACCTTCCCGTAGGCGCGTCTTCAGTTGTTCGAAAAGGATACGTTCATGTAAGGCATGTTGGTCTATTACCAACATCCCTTCAGGTGTCTCCAAAATGAGGTAGGCATTATAAAGCTGAATGGCTTTGATATCAGTGGACTGACTAAAGCCGGGGAGGATGGGATCTTTGGTTTGTTCTGCTGGAGTTGATTGGAATGCAGACTCTAGTTCCTGGGCAGAGGAAGGCATGGGTTCTGGTTCCGCTGAGTGGTCGGCGTTCAGAAGAGGATTCGTTTCCGTTGTTGATGGCTGGTTCCGTTCGGGAGAGCTAGTGGTAGAATATTCGGAGACACTTGCGGTTTCGGGCGGGTGCGGCAAAGGAGAATAAGATTTCGCCGGCATAGGTTGAAACGCCACCTGCGGGGAAGGCATCTTGGAAGGAGCCTGCAGTTTCGGGGTCAAATTTTCCCGGCTGAGACGTTGACGAATAACCCCCCGAACCATGCTGTAAAGAAATTGGCCTTCGCGGAAACGCACCTCCACCTTTGTCGGGTGGACATTGACATCCACCATGTCCGGGGGCATGTCCAAGAACAAAAAGGCAATCGCATACCTGCCGGTCATCAGTAATCCGCGGTAAGCCTCCTGCAAAGCATGTCCCAAACTGCGATCGCGGATCCACCTGCCATTTAAGAATAGGTATTGCAGTTTGGCATTGCCCCGTTCCACACTGGGATCGGCGATCCAGCCCCAAAAGCGAACGTCTCCATGCTGCGCTTCGATGGGGTAAAGCTTTTGTTGGATCTCCTCGCCAAAAAACAAGCCGATGCGATGGGGGAGATCTGCGGAAGCGGGCACTTCATAGACGTTCTTGCCGTTGTGACGAAGGGTTAACTGCAACGCGGGATGAGCCAAGCTGAGTTTGGTGAACCATTCGCAGATATGCCCCATTTCCGTGCCGGGAGTCCGCAGAAACTTGCGGCGAACCGGAGTGTTGTAAAACAGATGCTTAACCTCCATCCGTGTCCCCGCTCCACCATTCCAGGTGCGAACCTCTGATAGTTCCCCGCCCCGACAGGAGATCTCCGCTCCATGCGGTAGGTCCGCAGGCCGGGACTGCAGAGTCACCTGAGCAACCCCGCCAATGGAAGAGAGCGCCTCACCACGGAACCCCAAGGTACCTACGGAGAAAAGGTCCTCTGCTTCGGTCAGCTTGCTTGTGGCGTGATTGGAGAACACCAGCGGCAGATCCTCGGGGTAGATGCCACTGCCGTTGTCGACAACGCGAATTAGGTCCGAACCGCCATTCTCGACCTCGATGTCGATCCGTGTACTGCCGGCATCGATGCTATTTTCCAGAAGTTCCTTGAGGACACTGCAAGGTCGTTCAATGACTTCACCGGCGGCAATCTTGTTTATCACTAAGGGAGTTAACTGACGAATCCTTGGCATGGATGATTGATCTCAATTCTTGAAGGAGGGACATCCAAGTCCTTCCAATAGTAATTTATCCGGGTTTTAATCCTGACTCAACAAACCCAGTTTTTTCATCTTGCGATTAAGCTCCTGCTCCTTAATCCCCAACACCTTGGCGGCTTCTTCGGTGTTTCCCTGAGTTTCTTCCAGAACCTCGCGAATACGGTCTTGCAGTTTCCAGTCTTGAATCACCCGGTACAAGGTTCGCTCGCCAATTCCCAACAGGTTCGCTGCCTCCTCACGGTTCCCGTTGGTTAACTTCAAGGTCTGCTCAATATAGTAGCGTTCTACTTCATTTAACGGCCGGCCGACCAAGTTCGCCGGATTGGATTCCGCAGGCTCGCCACCAATTATTTTTTCCAATCCGCCAACATCCTGCAAGTCATCTACGTTTAAGACCCCGTCAAAGTCCTGGACAACCATGCTTTCGACCAAATTGCGGAGCTCCCGCACATTTCCGGGCCAGTCGTAAGCAGCCATGGCTTTGCGCACGCGTTCGGAGATGCTTTCGACGTTCTTGCCATGTTTCTGATTGAACTCCTTGATGAAATGAGTAGCCAACAGGGGAATGTCTTCCCGGCGCTCACGGAGCGGGGGCAAACGCAGGCGGACCACCTTCAAGCG
>CAZPPD010000897.1:0-2709 GCA_964588185.1 uncultured Alcaligenaceae bacterium
GCAAGTTGGTGGATTGTCCATCGGTGGCGGCGTCGAAGAATCGGTGTCAAGTTGGCTCGGCAACGAGAAGAAATTTGCCGGCAGTATTCCGGATGGGTGAAGATTCTGTCCGACAAGAACCTTTCAGTTGACGATTTCCAACAGGATCACCTTTTGCGGGTCGATCATTTTTTGGACGAGGAATGTTTGCATACCCTTCGTGAAGAAGGGTTAAGTCATCTCGACCAAGGCATCCGCAGCTACATTCCCACGCATAAAAAGGGGCGAAGTCTCCCCTACGAAAGCCTGCATCACTTTGCTCCCCATTGTTTGGCTTTATACCATTCCGACACTTTGCGGCAGTGGGTGGGAAAGGTGGTGGGGGAAGAGGTATATCCCGCCGGGGTCCACGACCAGAGTGCCGCCTCAATCTTGTTCTACGACCAGCCGGGTGACCATATCAATTGGCATTTCGACCACAACTTTTACCATGGCCGGCAGTTTACCGTGCTGATTTCCCTTGTGAATAAAGGGCCAAACGGAAGTTTGTCCGCCAGCAAACTAATGCGAAAAGACGCCGAGGGAAATGCCATTGAGGTGGATTCCTCGGAAAACACGCTGGTAGTCTTTGAAGGGGCGCAAGTACTCCACAGAGTATCCCCAACCGACCCGGGAGACCTCCGGGTCATCTTCAGTATGACTTACAACACCGTTCCCAAGATCGGACCCATGCATGAATTCTGCCGGCGAGTGAAGGACACGGCCTTCCATGGTTTAAAGGCCCTTTGGGATTGAGCTTGTTTTGGAAATCTAACAGGTAAAACCAAAAACTACTTTAAGATTCCGAAGCGTCAAGCCAATAAAAATCCCCAAGGAGCGAAAAAAATCCTTGTTTAATTCCCATGAAGCTGTCACTATTGCCTTAGTAGAAACTCCCCGGTTAGTAACATTCCAATTTATTCCCACCTTTACCAACAAAAAGCTATGAAAATGAAAGTCCTTACCGTTTTGGCCGTCCTTTTTGTAATCGCACCGATTCAGGCCGAAGAATGGCCTTGCTGGCGCGGTCCGCGGCTGGACGGAACTTCCTTAGAAAAAGATGTCCCCGTTCATTGGAGCAGTAGTAAAAACATCGCCTGGAAATCACCCGTATCCGGAATTGGCCATTCTTCTCCAATTATTTGGGGGGACCGAGTGTTTCTCACCAGTTGTATCTTAAAGAAAAAACAGAGAATATTACTCTGCTATGACCGCCGCTCCGGAAAATTGCTTTGGAACCGTGTGGTGGTGGAAGCTCCGCTGGAATCCAAACATCGCCTCAACAGTTTCGCCAGCTCCACGCCGGCGACTGATGGAAAACATGTCTTTGTTACTTTTTTGGCTTACCCCAATGTCCAAATAGTCTGTTATGACTTCCAAGGAAACAAGGTTTGGCATAAATCTCCCGGAACTTTTTATTCCAAGCATGGATTTTGCAGCTCCCCAATTCTTTACAAGGACAAAGTAATTGTTAATTGCGACCAGGATGCCAAAGGCAAAACCAAAGGATATATCGTCGCCTTGAACAAGGAGACTGGGGAGGAAATGTACCGCATAGACCGGCCTAACCGAACCCGGTCGTACTGCGCCCCCCTGATTGTGGATGCGGCAGGCAAGAAGCAGATGGTACTGAGCGGCAGTAAATGTGTGACCAGCTATGACCCCGACACCGGGAAGTTGCATTGGATTATTGATGGTCCCACTCAACAATATGTAGCATCCTTGGTTTACACCGAGGGAGTCTTCTTCCTCACCGCCGGGTTTCCCACTTACCACAACATGGGAATCCTTCCGGACGGAACCGGCAATGTGACCACCTCTCATGTGCTCTGGCATGAAGACCGAACCAGTGCCCGCAAGGCTTCTTATGTGCCTTCTCCCATCGCTCACGGAAAGTACTTTTACATGATTTCCGACAAAGGCTATTTGAGCTGTTTCGAAGCCAAGACCGGCAAACGCATGTACATCCAACAGCTTGGGGAACACCACAGTGGTTCCCCGGTCTCTGCGGATGACCTGCTTTACATTATTGACGATGCCGGAGACACCTATGTGATCAAACCCGGCCCGGAGTTTCAGTTCGTAACCAAGAACTCCTTGGATGAAAATTGCTATTCTTCCCCGGCCATTTCCCGAGGGCAATTTTTTATCCGCACCCAACACCATTTGTGGTGTATCGGAACCGCAAGAGAGTCGGCCAAGGCTAATGCGACATCAAATTAAACCGGAATTTGTCTTTTAATTTGCTACCGCCGGTCTTCCTCTTTAAACTGAAGATCATGTAAACATCAACAAGTAACTCCCAATACGGTAATTGGGAAATAACCTCTCACAACCAAGGAGTGAGTAATGCAGCATCGAACCAGCCGCCGTGATTTCCTGAAATCATCGGCAGCCGTTGGGGTTGGCTTTTGGATTGCCGGCAGTACCGACGTCCTGGCCAAACCCGGACCTAATGAACGATTAAACGTCGCCATCGTTGGCGCCGGAGGAAGAGGCGGATCTAACTTGGGCTCAGTAGCTCGAACTGAAAACATCGTGGCTCTGTGCGACGTCGATGCCCGCCGTGCCGGTGGAGCTTTTAACCGCTACCAAAATGCAACTCGTTACACCGATTTCCGCCGCATGTTGGAGCGTGAGCGAAACATCGATGCTGTCGTCGTTAGCACACCGGACCACACTCATGCTCAT
>CAZPPD010000898.1:0-2699 GCA_964588185.1 uncultured Alcaligenaceae bacterium
GACCGCCAATCAGGTAGGGAGAGACAACCCGGTTAGCTCCTGCCCGTTGCAGCTTAATTTCCGATTGCGCATCCTCCAAACGTGAGACAATAAACACTTTCGGATTTAACAATCTGGCACTCATGGTGGTGTAAAGGTTCTCGGCGTCGGAAGCCATCACGGTCACCAGAGACTTGGCCCGGTCAATCCCGGCATGTTTAAGAACCTCATCCGAAGTTGCATCGCCATGAAGGGGAATGCCGTAGGGCATGGCAAAATCCTCCAAGACTTCCGGGTTCTCATCAATAATGACGAACGGCATTCGATTTCGCGAGAATTCTTGACAAACCAAGCGTCCAACCCGGCCCAATCCGCAAACAATTGAATGGTTGTTTAATTGCGATAGGCTGCGTTCCATACGTTGTCTCCCAAGGACTTCTTGAACCTCCCCACTAACGATAATGCGAATCAATTCTCCGAAGGCATAAAAGAAGGTAAATACTCCCACTAAGATCAGGACAATGGTGAAGCCTCTGCCCTGTGGAGATATAGGTGCATTTACCTCGCCATAGCCAATAGTCGAAAGAGTAATTACTGTCATGTAGAGGGAGTCAAAAAAGCTATAGTCTTCTTCTATAACCAGATAACCAAGGGTTCCAAAACCAACCAAGATTAAAGGGATCAGCAGAAAAAAAATAAAACGCGATCGGAGGGCCGGGTTGGTGGAAAGAATCACCGTCCCGGCAGAATGGCTCTGCCGGGCTTTTTGGGCCGGCTTAGGCGTATCACTTTCACCTACTTTTACCGGTTTGCTCGTCTGCGGTTCTGAATTCGAATTCTTCGACACAGTTATCTGCTACCACTACTCAGCAAAAGCAAATGGGAAAAAACATTTCTGGGCAGCCTCATCGAGGGGGCTGCCATATTCACAACCTTCAAAGGCTTCGGCGTATTCGATTCCCTGCCCTTTTTGTTCCCCGTATTGCCGAACTAGAAATTCCCGATACAAACTGGCTTGTTCGCGAAGGCGGTTGCGAAGGTTTCCGGCAAGCCATTCTTTCCTGCTTCTTGGATCTTCCGGAACTTCTCCTTGTTGTCCACTATTATAGGGAAGCCATTCGTAAAACTGAGAAACATGACAATCCAACATGTCCACTATCTTATCGAGTACCGGTCCGACATCTACCGCTACCGATGGTGAAAATGGATACGGCCGCTGGAAAGTATCCGGAAGATAAGCAATCACTGGATCTTTTTGCAAATGAGGGACCTCAGGAACGACTGCTGGTACCGTTACCATGTAAGCGGCATCCTGAACCAACTGGCTGGTGTAACGATGGTCGGGATGGTAATCGTTGGGCCGATGCGTCAAAACCAAGTCGGGAGAAAAAGTTCGAATCAACCGGATGACATTGCGGCGATTCTCTAAGGTCGGCAACAACTCGCCATCCGGGTTATCCCACACCTCATAGCCGGCACCAATAGTTGCCCCGGCAGCGGTGGCCTCGGCCTTTCGCCGCTTGGCCAATTCTTGACCGGGATGCAAATGATGGCCGGCATCTCCATTAGTCAGACTCACCATTTTCACCTCATGCCCATTTTGCCGAAATAACGCCGCCGTTCCCCCGGCATGATAATCCGCATCATCCGGGTGAGCACCAATAATGAGAAGGCGGAACGAATGATCGGACATGTGATCTCCTAAATCCTAGTTGCCTAAGCAGAGCCCATTTAGTGCGATTATATTGGCCCATAGGTTTTTTGGCTTTCCAAATAAGAAAGCAGGTATTTTGTGGTCCCACCACAGGAAACTCAAGAAGGAGTTCGGCACATCATTTGCCCTACTTTTCATTGGTCTACAATTGAGGCCAAAGATACAAGAGCTTGGTTTTATCATCAAAGTCAAGTCAACAATCGGCTGGCAAATAGTATGGGACAAGCCGAAAGGCGATTAATTACCTCCAGGTTCAAAAAAAGAAACTCATTCATCGATGGAGGTTGTGAAATGTGCAGGACCGAAGTTATTGAGGAGTTGCAAAGACGCATCCAGAGTCGAATGGGAAACCAGGTTCGTAACCTAAGCTTGGACCTGGAAAACGGGGGCCTCATTCTCCGAGGAAATTCATGCACCTACTACGCTAAACAATTGGCTCAACATACGGTTCTGGAACTGACCCAAATGCCCCTTATCGCCAATAAAATTGAAGTTGAAAGAAAGGTTGTGTAACCAATACAGACAATTCCTTCTTCATTTAGAGGGAAGAATGTGCGGGAAAGAATCAGACCGTGTGCAGATTGGACACATCGATACTAGCGCATAAGATAGAATCCTGCCATTCTGACATCTTTTTCGATATGGAAATCCATGGTTGATGAGCAAAAAAATAAAGGCACTATTGTTCGTGTTAGGGGAAGTGTGGTTGATAGCAGGTTTCCTAGTCACCTGCCGGTAATCCGAAGTCAACTTCTCGCCGGAGATGAGATCAATGTTGTCTTGGAGGTGACCCGGCTCTTAGACCATGCGACCGTACAAAGCGTTGCCCTCACTCCCACCCAAGGGTTGGCTCGAGGAATGCCTGTCTTGGATACCCGCCAACACCTACAAGTTCCGGTCGGCACTCGCGTGCTTGGACGGATGCTTAATGTTTTCGGTCGCACCATCGACGGAGGCGAGCTACTGAAAGATGGGCGGCGGCAATCAATCCACCAACCACCTATTC
>CAZPPD010000899.1:0-2699 GCA_964588185.1 uncultured Alcaligenaceae bacterium
ACTTGGGTGAATTCATTGCCGGGGGAGAAGAAGTCCGGCAACTTCGGGGGGGAATTGAAGTACTCCGATTTTGTCATGCTACCGTAGTACTACTATGGCTTATGGGATTAGTGGCGGCCTATCGCTATCGAAGTGAGTCCCTTTCCTTAGGACTCATTGGGATTGGTGTTCTTTTGATACTTAACGGCGCCGGAATGGCTGTGTTTCGCCCCCAGCTATTCGGACAATTATGTTTTTCCGGCCTTTTATTCCTCCTTTGCACGAAAAATTTCACATGGTCACGAGTGGGTATTATCGGCCTACTATTTGTGCTTTGGGTCAACCTTCATGGTTCGTATGGAATTGGCTTGGCATTTTTAGGCTTATATTTTCTAGGGACCCTATTAGATATCAGCCTTAAGCATAAAACATGGGCCCCAAGAATACTATGGCAGCAACCTTTTGTCCGTTTATTAGGAATATCCTTCTTAGTTTCGTTCTGCGGTGTAGCATTATTGAATCCTGCCGGGCCTTTTGTTTTTTGGCAGACAGTTGCCATGGCAAAAAATCCAGTGGTCCTCCTTATGGATGAATGGCAGCCCATGACCATTTCCCTGCGGCTTGGTGCGTTCTGGTCTTATTCCGCGAGCATCTTGTTATTAATTGGCTCTTACTTCTATCTTCGCCGTTTGCCTTCCCTGACCGCTGTTTTGATTTTCTTGGTCATTGGCCTTCAGCCATTATTCTTCCAACGGTCGCTAATCTGGTGGTTGATGGTTTTGCCGTGGATATTGCTCCCGGTTTGGAAAGACAAGTTTTCGGATGTGACCATGGATTGGAGCGAAAGTATTCCCAGCTTCCGAAAAACTTTAGCCGCGCTAGCAATGATTCTGTTGGTAGCTATCTGGACGATTCCTGTGCAATGGATTTTATCGGGACAACCTGCTCATTTAGAACAAAGTCTTTCTCAGGGGACTCCTTATCGGCTCGCCTTCGAACTGCAGGGACAAGGAACGAAAGAAGAACCATGGCTCCCCGAACTTACGCCTTGGTTACAAAAACATTATCCCGACGGATATCGCGGGCGGATATTTACCACGGAAACTTCGGGAGATTTTCTTCTCTGGACTCAGCCGAAGAAATGCCAGGTTTTCATGTTCTCCCATGTCCATTCGTTTCCATTAGAACACTGGAAGCTGTGTGCAGCGGTCCGTTTTGGTCATCCAAGTTGGGAAAAGATTCTCAACGCTTACCATGTCAACTTGGTGGTTGTAGAAGCAGGATTGAATCCCCGCTTACGGGACAACCTAACGAAAGATCCGGATTGGGAGATAATTCTGGATGAAACTGGTGACCCCAGCAAGGTGGACTGGAAATGCAGGTTGTTGATAGCAGTGCGAAGGAACCCGATAAATTAATGGAATATCATTTTCTGCGGTTAGCAACGCACATTTTTCTTGTTCAGCCTGAGCAACATAATGGCAATCATTCTCGGTTAATTCTCTCTGGGTGGAAACATATCTGAAATACTCTGATTTTTGCTAATGATTTAAGCGAAACTCCGAGCAGTTCAGCAATGCCCAACAGATATCCGAAAGGGCTTGGTTGGAATCCCCGGTTGGCCCGCCGGATTCCAAATAAGGAAGATAGGATTCAATCTCCTGCTTTTGCGGAGGCCGGGACAAAACCAAGTAATACAGAGTATGCAAGCGCCGGAGTTTGCTTTTCGTGGTGTTGTTTATCACCCGCAGATAGTGATTATTCTTCAGATCCACTTGGTTGTTTATTAACTTCCCATTCATCAAATATAACGCCTGCAAAATGGAGGTAGGCGATTCAATTAATTGACTTTCGTCGCCGAAGCGCAGCACGAACTCATCTCGGGCACTAAGCCTATTGGTTCTTGGCTGGATGAACTTATTTGGCAGGAAAGTTTTGTTTTCCAATCCCGTTGCCAGAATTAAACTATCATACAAATGCTCGGCAGTTAATCCCCGCACCGGCATCCTGGCAAGAAGCTGGACCTCCCGCGGGTCCAGGGACGGCGATTCACTGCTGCGGTGATAGGCCCGTGTGGAGACCAAAACCCGGACGAGAAATTTAAGGTCATAATTGTGGTCCTTAAACTCCTTAGCCAGCAAATCCAGGATTTCCGGATAGCGAATGGTTTTTTTGTCATCCGATTCCATGGACTCCAAAATACTGATGCCGAAAAAATGCTCCCACATTTTGTCGACTGCCGCTTTGGCGAAAAAAGGATTTTTGCGGCTGGTCAACCAGTTGGCCAACAAGGTCTTTCCGGAATATCCCCGAAAATCTTTGGTTTCGCTGCCGTCCAGAAAAGTGGCGTAGGCCACCGTGGTGGTATCGGGAATGTTGATTTTCAGGATTGGATTGCCATATTGGTCCCGACTGCCATTCTGAAAGAAGGCGGCCATCTGCCAGAATTGCTTTTGCGTCCACTTGGCAAAGGGGTGCGAATGACAACGGGCGCAATCCAATTTTACTCCCAAAAATACCCGCGAAACCGCAGTAGCCTGATCGGGTGGGGTATTTCCTTGTTCCGCAAAAAAAGCGTTAGGGTTCCCAAGTTTCCCCGCGGACCGTTGATTGGTGATCAAATCATAGGCAAGCCGGTCATACCCTTTGTCTTTGCGAAGGTACTCTTGGAGCCACATTTCAAATTGTTTTCGTGCCGGCAGAGTAGCTTGGCTGGGAGC